>DATLIF010000103.1:0-8602 GCA_035539575.1 Fimbriiglobus sp.
GGGGCCTGCGGCCAGAGAGTGATCAGGCCCAGGGCAAGTGCCTCGTGGGTCGGCAACAGGGCAACGCGTTCCCTTCCACGGGATGCCCTCCACCGACCCTCCAAGTTGTCGATTGGTACCCGAATGCTGGCCTCGGCCTCCGGAAGCACCTCCACCGGCATGAGGCCGTCGGGTCGAACTGGCCCGGCGGGCGGCTATTCCTTGCCCAGGACCAGATCGACTACCCAACAGCCTCGGACGTGAGGCCCGTCGCCGCGGCAGTGGGCGAGGAGGTCGAGGTTGTCGCACCCGGCGTCTTCCAGGGCGTCGGCCAGGATCGGCAGCCGGTCGAACGCCCGCTCCTCGTAGATCGTCCGGGCGAGGCCGACGACGGTGGAGGTGAGCCACCGGGGATCGGCGGCGACCGGGCGGAAGGGGTTGCCGAAGATGTCCCGGATCAGGACGGATTGGGCCACGCTTTCTGCGATTGGGTCTGTTGCGGCGTCTCGAACGATGTCGCTGGGGGGCTGGAACGATGGTGCCCCTCCCCACCACCCCATATCGAGAGCGGCGTTATAAGCGGCGGCACCGACTGCGAGACGGCCGTCCTGCGTAAACTGATCCTCGTCCACCTCCCACGCCGCACTAGCCGCTATCGATGCCGATTCGAGTTCGTCGGCCGTCGCCAGGCCGTCCGCGAATCGCTCGGCGACGGTTACCGCCTGCCGGCTCCGTTCGTCCACCAGCTCACGCCAGACCCGCCGGCAACACCCGCATTCGAACAGTCGCCGCTTCCGCTCGCTCGCCTTGCCCCACAGGAACCCCAGCATCGGTGTCGGGTCGGTGCCGGCCAGCCACTCGGCCTCGTTCACGGGATCACTCCTTGCCGAGCACCAAGTCCACCACCCAGCAGCCCCGGACGTGAGGACCGTCCCCGCGGCAGTGGGCCAGCAGGTCGGGATTGTCGCAGCCGGCGTCCTCCAGGGCGTCGGCCAGGATCGGCAGCCGGTCGAACGTACCATCGGAGTAGATCGTCCGGGCCAGGGCGACGGCGGTCGAGGTCCGCCACCGAGAGTCATATGGCACCGGCCGGAACGGGTTGCCGAAAAGGTCTCGAAGGTAACCCGACTGCTCGAACTGCAATTCGACGTCGATCCCGTCGAACGACATCTCACCGGTCCACCGGGCGGCGTCGGTGACCCGTCGGGCATCAGCGGTAGCGAAATCGAGCGTGTACCGGCGGGCGATCAGGGCGGCGGGTACGAGGAGGTGGTCGTCGAGTTCGTCGAAGTGGTGTGCCTCGTAAGCGTCCAACGCGGCCGACTCGGCGGCGGCCCGCTCCGGCTCTCCGACTTCCCCGTCGGCGTACCCCTCGGCGAGGCGGATGGCGTCGTGGAACCGGCGATCCCGGAACAAGTCCCCGTTCTGACGGCAGCACAAGACCCCGAACAGCCTCGCCTTTCGGTTGCTGGCCTTGTCCCGCAGGAATTCCAGCATCGGGGTCGGGTCGGGGCAGGCCAGCCATTCCACTTCTGTCACGGCCTACTCCTTCCCCAACAGGAGATCGACGACCCAGCACCCCCGCACGTGTGCCCCCTGCCCCCGGCAGTGGGTCAGGACGTCGGCGTCGTCGCACCCGGCCTCCTCCAGGGCGTCGGCCAGGATCGGCAGCCGGTCGAAGGCCCACTCATGGTAGATCGTCCGGGCGAGGGCGACGACGGTCGAGGTGAGCCAGCGGGGGTCGGCGGTCACGGGGCGGAACGGGTTGTCGAAGACGTCCCGGAGTAGACCCTGGCCGACCGGACGCATCTGCTCATCGTCCCGGAACACGGTGCACAGGCTCATGAACAGCGGCTCCCCTCGCAGGGCCGTGTCGGCGGCGAAGAACAAGCGACTACGGCCCGGGTACTCCTCAACGTGCTGTGCCTTCTGGAGGGCCAGATAACGGGAGAGGTCGAGGTCCCCGTCCGTGGCCCGCCCGTCAGCGAACGACTCGGCCGCGTAGACCACATGACGGCTCCGGCGGGGCCACCTGTCATCCCAGACGGCCCGCCAGCAGGCACAACCGAACAGCCGCAACTTCCGGTCGCTGGCCTTGCCACGCAGGAAGTACAGCATCGGCCCGGGATCGGTGCAGTCCAACCACTCGGCCTCGGTCACGGGATCACTCCTTCCCGAGTACCAGGTCCACCGCCCAGCACCCCCGCACGTGCGGACCGTCGGAGCGACAGTGGTCGAGGACGGCAGGTTCGTCGCAGCCCGCCTCTTCCAGGGCGTCGGCCAGGATCGGCAGCCGGTCGAACGCACACTCCTCGTAGACCGTCCGGGCCAGGCCGACGGCGGTGGAGGTGAACCACCGAGGATCGACGAGTACCGGGCGGAACGGGTTGCCGAAGATGTGGCGGAGCAATTCGGACTGAATCCGGGGCTCGCTTGCGTCCCCCGCTGCGTATGCCGCACACGCGGCAACGACTTGACAGGAGCGAGTCCTGTTGCCGACCATCACGAGCGTTTCGGCGGCAGCGTTCGCTCGATACGTGGTCGTGTCATAGTTGAAGCTGTTACCCTCGGCCTCGGCGGCCGCGGACAACGCATCCTGACGGCTCGCGAGACCGTCAGCATGGCGTTCGACGACCTCCACCACGTTCCTCGCCGAATCCGAGATAATCCGGTCCCAAATCCGCCGGCAGCACTCGACTGCGAACAAACGCAACTTGCGGTCGCTCGCCCGACCCTGGATGTACTCCAGCATTGGTTGCGGATCGGTGCTGGTCAACCACACCTCTTCCGTCATGGCGTCGTCCTCGGCCCCGCACTCGTGCCGGGGCGTCCGGCGTCGGTCGGGCTCACCGCACCACCTGCTTCCCCGCGTCGTAGCAGATGGCCTTGTGCCGCTCGACCACGAAGTCCCAGTCCAGGCGGTGCGGCGGCTCCAGGTAGTGCCGGTAGGCGGCCGCCATCTGCCGGGCCGCCTCGTCGAACGGCACGCCCCCGAACCCGGTCCCCATCGCCGGGAACCCGACCACTCCGATCTCCAACTCGGCGGCCCGGTTGTGGGCCTCGATCGCCAGCAGGGCCGCCCACGTCGCCGCGTACACCCTGTCCGTCCCCTCGATGCTTCCCGGCACCCGCATGGTCGGGGCGTGGCAGAGGAACGGGAGGGCCGGGTCGCCGGTCGGGAGGACGAACGCCGTCCCGACCGGCTGCTCCCCGAAGTACTGGTCCATGATCCGGTGCTGGACCCGGGCCATGAGGTCCTCGCCGAACCGCCGGACGACGGCGGCGTCGATCCCGGCCGTCATCAGCCCGAACGCGTTCCCGGCGGTGACGAAGCAGCCGTGCGGTTCCAGGTCCTCGAACCGGCCGCGGACGACGCGGACGCCGGGCAGCCCGTCGAACCGCCGCCGGAAGGCTTCGCACATCTCCGGGTCGGGATGGACGAGCCACACGCCGTCGATCATCAGGCACCTCGTGGTTAGCGGCAGGTTGTGCGGTTGTGCACCCTGCCGGCTGTACGGAGGCCGGCCCGCCCGGGACGATGGCGTTACCCCACGACCACCATCCCGGACGGACTCGGCTATGCCAGCCACTCCGCTTCCGTCACGCCTCACTCCTTCCCGAGTACCAGATCGACCGCCCAACATCCCCGGACGTGCGGACCGTCGCCGCGGCAGTGTGCGAGCAGGTCGGCGTCGTCGCACCAGGCGTCCTCCAGGGCGTCGGCCAGGATCGGCATGCGGTCGAAGGTGCGGGACTCGTAGATCGACCGGGCCAGGGCTACGGCGGTGGGCGTGAGCCACCGGGGGGCGGCGGTCACGGGGCGGAACGGATTACCGAAGATGTCACGGAACAGCCCGGCGAGAGCATCCGATTCAGGCATCGTCACATCCTGTACGTCCGAGCCGAGTCGCATCAACTCCGAGAGAACCATCCCGTGCGACTTCTCTGAGGCGGCGACCTCGGCCAGCCAATAGCCCAACCACTTCTGCCTCATCCGCACCGCAACTTCTGCCTTCTCGTCCAGACAGTCCGCAAATTCGTCCAGACAGTGCCGCTCCTGCCGCATGGACGCCCTCGCTTTTTTCAACGCGGCTTTCGTGGCCGAACCGTCAGCGAAGCCCTCGACCGCGGTTACCGCACTCGGGGCCTCTTCGCAGGCCAGCGACCAGATCAGCCGAACACATGCGGAGCCGAACAGCCGCCACTTGCGATCGCCGGTCTTCCTCCACATGAACCGCAGCATCACCATCGGGTCGGTGCAGGCCAGCCACTCGGCTTCGGTCATGGCTCTACCCCTTGCCCAGGACCAGATCGACCACCCAGCACCCCCGGACGTGCGGCCCGTCCCCCCGAAGGTGGCTCAGGACGTCCGGGTCATCGCAGCCGGCCTCTTCGAGTGCGTCGGCCAGGATCGGTAGCCGGTCGAACGCCCGCTCCACGTAGATGGTCTGAGCCAGGCCGACGGCGGTGGACGTGAGCCAGCGGGCTTCGGCGGTCACGGGGCGGAACGGGTTGCCGAGGACGCACCGGAGCAGATCGCACTGCGACCTCATCCCCGCCACGTCCCGGTCGGTCCCCAGCCTCGGGGCCGCGGAGTCGGCCGCCGCACACGCCCCCTGCCAGGCCCACAGGTCGGCCGCGTGCTACGCGGCCAGCAGCATCGGGAACCGCCACCCGTCCCACGCCGCCCTCCGAGCTTTCTTCATCGCCTGCCGGGTCGTCTCCCCGTCGGCGAACTTCTCCGCGACGACGACCGCCGCCCGGCTCGTCTCGGACAGCAGGTCCCACTTCGGCCGACAACATCCGCAGGCGAACAGCCGCAGCTTTCGATCGGTGGCCCCGCCCCGCACGTACTCCAGCATCGGCTGAGGGTCGGTGCAAGCCAGCCACTCCTCTTCCGTCATGGGGTCGTCCTCTGCTCACCCCGTCAGCGTGGTGGGCGAGCCTGGCGAGGGCAAGTGCCGGCCAACAGAGTATCACTCCGTGTGCGAGGGCAACGACATAGCTCCCGCCAAATGGAGGAGTAGTCGGGATCGTCACTTCGTCCGACGCAGGTGGACCCAGACCTTGTGGTGCCTGGTGGACCAGTTCTTGTCCCGCCCGTTCCGCTCCTCCCGGGCGACGATCAGGTCGGGCTTCCCGTCCGCGTTCCAGTCGGCGACGGACAGCCCGGTGGCGTACGCGGAGTTGCTCTCCCGGATCAGCAGTCGCGGCGGCCCGAGCATCGGCTCCGTCTTCGTCCCGACGTTCCGCCACCAGTACACGCCGGGCATCTCCGTCAGCCTCGGCTTGCCCGCCGTGTCCAGCCGTGAGCCCCCGACCAGGTCGAGCAGCCCGTCCCCGTCCCAGTCCGCCAGCACCGGGTTGGTGGACAGGTACTGGGCCCGGGGGTTCAACTCGTCCCTCGTCGCCTTCGGCCACAGCCGCTTCACGGTGACCTTGCCCGCCCCGAGCGGGCCGAAGGCGACCCCGGGCGGGCCGCCGGTGACCAACAGGTCGGGGCGTCCGTCCCCGTTCCAGTCCGCGACCGCCACCCGGCTCCTGAGCCCGTTGACCGAGAACTCGAACCCATCGAACTCCGTCCTCGGGAAGTCCAGGACGACGGTCTCGCGGGGGCCGAACGTCCCGTCGGCCTTGCGGCGGAACAGGTAGAAGCACCACGGGTCCTGGCAGCAGGTCGAACCGCTGAGCAGGTCGGTCCGCCCGTCGCCGTCGTAGTCCGCCAACTGCGGGGTGAAGACGCCGAAGTTTCACCCGTCCGGGATGCGGCCGGTCGGGACCGCGTCGTGGAACCAGGCGGGCACCCCGAACCGGGGCTCGCCCGGTTCGCCGACGTTGCGGTAGACGCGGAGCCGGCCGCCGGGGCCGTTGAGCTTGCGGTCCCCCCGGCTGTGGCCGATCAGGAGGTCGGGCTTGCCGTCCCCGTCGAAGTCGCCGAGCCACGGGAAGCTGTTCGCGAAGCCGGTCGGCGTCTCGCCTGCGGCGGGCCAGTCGATCGCGGTCCCATCGGCGGTGACGGCGAACGGCGGGGCGAGGGAGAGGGCCATCAGGGCGGAGAGGATGGCCGTGGTCATGGTCGGCTCCGGGTGGTGGGCTGACGTCCTGTACGGCAACGGCCCGGTGGGCGTTCGCCGGGGGACCGGGGTGATCCACTCGCGGGCCACTCTCGGAGGAGCCCAGGGGCGGGAGACTCCGGCCGGCATCGCTTCGTCATTTGGCGGGAGCGATTTAGGGGCCGCGGCTGGTCCGTCGCCGTGAGCGACCCGGAGTTCGACGACGGGCTGACCGACGCCGGACGCCGGGGTTCTTCAGTCGGGTGCAAAGTCCGGTCGTGCGATCGCCCGCTCCGGACGCCGCAGCGGCTCAAGCTGGTGAGCGGGTCGCGGGAACGGTACCCGGCATGGTCCCGCAGTCCGCGGAAGTGATGAGGCCCTGGCTCCGAGGTCGTCGGAAGTCCAGGGCACGGAGTCATCGCCCGCCGACAGCAACGACGCGGGCCGCGAACCCGGCCGAGCCTCGGGCGGTCACAGCTTCTTGAGCAACTCCGTCCACCGCTTCCACGCCTCGTCCTTGGCCTTCTTGTTGGCATCGGACGCGTCCGGGGCGTCCCCGGCTCGCAGGAACCCGTGCCCAGCCCCCTCGTACGTCACCGGCTCGAATGTCTTCCCGGCCGCCTTCATGACCTCGGTCGTCTTCGGGACCGTGGCGTTGATCCGGTCGTCGTTGCCGCCGTAGAACCCGTACACCGGGCAGGCGATGTTCGGCACCCCGGCCTCCTGGTCCTTCTCCGACATCGCCCCGTAGAAGACGAACGCCGCCTTCACGGCCTTGGTGTTGGCGGCGAACCGGAACGCCTGGCCGCCGCCCCAGCAGTACCCGGCCACCGCCACCTTGCCATTGCACGCCGGCAACTTGGCCACGTACTCCGTCGCCGCGGTCAGGTCCCCGGTGATCTGGTCCGGCGGCAGCGTCTGGATCGCCTTGCGGACGGCCTCCCCGCCGAAACTATCGGTTCCCCCGCCCTTGGGCCCCGTGCCGCTGAGCAGGTCCGGGGCGATGGCGATGTACCCGGCCGCGGCCAGTTGGTCGGCCACCAGCCGGACCCAGTCGGTCAACCCGAAGATCTCGTGGACGACGATCACCGCCGTCGCCTTGTCCTTGACCTCGGGGTACACGACGAACGACTGCACCTCCCGGTCGCCGTGCTTGAGCTTCACCCACTCCCCGTGCCGCGGGGACTTCTCCAGCCGGGCCTTCGCCCAGTCCTGTGCCGGAGCGGCCCCCGCCCCGCAAAGGCCGACCGCCGCCGCGAGAACGAGCCGGTTCATGTCAGAACCCTCAGGGAGTCGGGAACACGGCCGTCCAATCGGCCCTCCGCTGAACTGATAGACGGCTAGGTTACGGAAGTCTTGCCGGTTTCCCGAGGAGCCGCAGCCGGGTGCCCATCGCCCGGCGGTTGGCACGAGCGGTCCGCTCGGGTATCGTCGTCGGTACAGCGGAACCTTCCGGGCGTCGAGCCGGGAGGGGGAGATGGGCAACCACGACAAGGCGTTACTGGCGGAGGCCCACCGGGCCCGGTGGGGGACGTTCCGCGTCTGGCTAGGGTTCGTGGCCGCCCTGTTCGCGGCCGAGGCTGTGCTCGCGTGGGAGGTCGTCAACGAGTTTTTGCTCCTGGCGATCCCGACCACAGTCCTGGTCGCCCACCTGATGCACTCGCAGCTGCTGGCGTTCCACGAGGCGGCCCACGGGGTCCTGTGCCCGAACCGGGCGGCGAACGAACTGGTCGGGCTGCTCGTCGGCAAGTTCCACTTCAACGGGCTGTCCCTATTCCGGGCGGTCCACCACACCCACCACGCCCACCTGGGGACCGAGCGGGACGAGCAACTCTGGCCGTTCAACGACCCGCGGGTGCCGCGGTGGCGGCGGCGGCTGGCCGCCCTCTGCGAGTTGACGTTCGGAGTGGTGTACGACGCGGTCGAGTTCTGGCGGGCCTTTCTCCGCAAGGACTCGCAGGTCCGCAACCCGCGGGTCCGCCGCCGCGTCTGGCTCGAGCTGGGTCTGATCGTCGCCTTCTGGGGGACCGTGGTGGGGGCAACCGCTTACTTCGGGGCGTGGAAGTGGCTCGTGGTGCTGTACGTCCTGCCGGCGTGTGCGGCGGGGAACATGCACAGTCTGCGGAAGTACACCGAGCACATGGGGATGACCGGCTCGACGGTGCTCGGGCTGACCCGGACGGTGGTCCCGGCCGGGCCACTGGGGCGGTTGCTGTCGTTCACCCTGTTCAACGTCAACTACCACGGCGTCCACCACTACTACGCCGCCATGCCGCAGCGGTCGCTGTCCCGGTTCGCCGAGGACCTGCGGCCGGGGGCCCCCGGGGAGGAGACGATCTACCCGAGCTACCGGGCGGCGTTCCGGGCCATGCTGCCGTCCCTGGCAGACCCCAGGGTCGGCCCGCAGTGGGTGCGGACGCCGGAGGCCCCGCGGGCCGCCCCCCGGGTCACCCCGGTCTCGTGAAGTGGGACGTGTGGGGCGGTGAGAGGCGGGGGTCGCCGTCCGGTTCGGCCGGTCTTACGCCTGCGGCCGCAGGTTCAGCCGGACTACCGGCGGGACGCGGCGGACC
>DATLIF010000104.1:0-3695 GCA_035539575.1 Fimbriiglobus sp.
CCGTCTGCGCCATGCGGTCCGGTGGGCCTCGAAGACTCGACCCACCCTACGAAAGCCCGCCGTTACCGGTGGCACATCGAGCAGTTGGTCAGCACGCTCGCCTCGCGAACGTGGTACTCCTCTTTGAGCTTCTTGCCGAGCGTCACCTGGTCGTAGGGTTTGCCAGTGTCCGGGTTGGTCACGTCCTCCGCCTTCCAGGCGAGGTTGTAGACCTCCTCCCTCGGTCGCAGGTGCTTCTCCGGCTCGCGATGGCAGTCCAGGCACCACTCCATGAGCAGCGTCTTGGTCTGGAACAGCAGGTTCATCTCGTCCACGCGGCCGTGACAGGAGACACAGCCGACCCCCTTGGCCAGGTGGATCGAGTGGTTGAAGTAGGTGTAGTGCGGGACGTTGTGGACCTTGACCCACGGGATCGGCTTGCCGACCGAGGTGGAGACGGACGACTCGAAGCTCTGGCGGACCGGCCGCAAGAGGTCCGCGCTGACCCACACCTGTTGGTGGCAGTTCATGCACGTCTTGGTCGGCGGGAAGCCGGCACTGGCGGACACCTCGGCGGAGGTGTGGCAGTACTGGCAGCCGATGCCCAGTTGGGCGACGTGGTGCTTGTGGCTGAACGGGACCGGCTGCTCGACGACCTCGCGGGTGCCGGTCGTGTAGTCGGACCGGTAGAAGGCCGCCCCGGCGACCACCCCGGACCCGCCCAGCACGGGCAGGCCCAGGACCATCAGCCGGGCGATCACGTTCATCCCCTTGGGGAACACCTGCGGCATGGCCGCCTCCTCAGCTCACGCCCGCGACGGGCGGTGTGGACGATGGTGCGAGACCGGACCGGGGTCAGCCGTCGTAGAGCGACCCGGTCAGGCTCCCCTCGAACGCGTACTGCACGAACCGGTACACGGCCAGGCTGAGCCCCAGCCCGATCGAGCAGAAGATCACTCCGAGCAGCCCGATGTTTTCGCCGTCCTTGCCGGCCCGGATGCCCAGTGCCAGCGAGACCAGCCCCAGGGCCAGCCCGACGACGCAAAGGGCCATGCCGAACGGATACCACCAGAAGACCGCGGTTCCCCAGAACCCCAGCGAGAATGACGCCGTCGCCAGCCCACGCCGGGTGGTGTGAGTGACGGGGGTCCGCTTCGGTGAGGTCGGGACGGCCGCGGTCGAGGCTGGTTCCACCATGATCGATCTCGGACGGTGAAGGGTCTCGGTCCGGCTGCCGGTCGCGGTCTACCGGCGGTGTGGGTAACGTTCTAGCAAGGGCAGCCGGTACGGACACTCCCGCACTGGCAAAAAACGCGCCACCTTCGCGGCGCCGACCCGCCCACTGGAACCGCAGCCCGATCGGCCGCGTCAACACCGCGACCATTCCCACCGGCAGGAATCTCCCACCGCCAGGCGTCTCAGTTTCGGGACTATTACCGGCTCAGCATGGTCGATTCCCGAGAGATGCACACCGGATGCCGGATTGGATCATGGGAACGAGCCGCGTTTCCGTGTACGCTAACCGCCGTCGGCTCCGCCCGTTCTCACCGCCCGGAGTCCCGCCGTGGTCCGCTTCCCAACTCTGATATCGCTGATCCTGCTGCTCGCGGCACCCGCGCCCGCCGCCGACGCGCCGAAGGTCCAGCGCCACCTGTACGTCGTCTGCCCGGGCATCCGCAATTACCCGGTGTTCGGCGGGGCTGGCATCCTGGTCTTCGACATGGACGCCGGGCACAAATTCGTGAAGCGCATCGCCACCCCGGCCAGCGAGGAGCCGAAGCCGGACAATATCAAGGGCGTCTGCGCCTGCGCCGCGACCGGGCGCCTGTACTTCACCACGCGCTCGAAGCTGTACGGCGTCGATCTCGTCACCGGCAAGACGCTCTGGGGCAAGGCACTCCCCAACGGCACCGACCGCATGTCAATCACCCCGGACGGCAAGACGCTGTACGTCCCGTCGTTCGAGAAGGACACCTGGAACGTCGTGGACGCCGCGACCGGCGACGTGGTGAAGGAGATCGTCACGAAGAGCGGCGCGCACAACACGGTGGTCGGGCTGGACGGGTCGCGGATGTACCTGGGTGGGCTGAAGTCGCCGCTGCTCTTCGTCGCGGACACGAAGACGCACGAGGTGGTGAAGAAGGTCGGTCCGTTCGGCGGCGCGGTGCGGCCGTTCACGGTCAACGCGGCGCAGACCCGCGCCTACGTCTGCGTCAACGACCTGCTCGGCTTCGAGGTCGGCGACCTGACCACCGGGGAGTTAATTCACCGCGTCGAGGTGAAGGACTTCAAGAAAGGCCCGATCAAGCGGCACGGCTGCCCGAGTCACGGCGTCGGGCTGACGCCGGACGAGAAGGAAGTGTGGGTGGTGGACGCCGCGAACCAGATGGTCCACGTCTTCGACAACACGACCGACCCGCCGACGCAGAAGGAGAGCATCAAGCTCCGCGAGCAGCCGGGGTGGGTGACGTTCAGCCTGGACGGCAAGTTCGCGTACCCGTCCACCGGCGAGGTGATCGACACCGCGACGAAGAAGCTCGTGACTGCGTTGACCGACGAGACCGGCCGCGAGGTCCACAGCGAGAAGATGGTGGAGGTCCACTTCCGCGACGGCAAGCCGGTCGCCAACGGCGACCAGTTTGGCGTCGGCCGCGCCGCGGTCCGCTACATTCCCGGCCCCGACGGCGACGCGTCCGCCGCGGTCGTCCCGGACGTGCCGCTGGCCCACACGGCGCAGGTACCCCCCGGCGACCTCGACGACGCGATCCGCCGTGCCGGCGGTGACCCGAACCAGGTGGTGAAGCTCAACGTGGTCGCTGCCACCCCGCAGGCCGCGGCCGCCGCCCGCGCCGCCATCCGCGACCGCTACCCGCCCGGCAAGCGGCCGCCGGTCACGCTCACGCTCGGCAAGCTTCCGGGGAACGCGCCGTCCGCCGTGGACGCGGTCGCGGTCGGCGGCCGCCGCGCCGGCCCGCGCGTCTACGTCTCCGGCCAGGCCGAGAAGGCCGCCACCACGGCCGAGGCCGCCGCGAAGACCATCGCCAGCCTGCTCAAGACCCTTGACTGGCTCGGCTGCAAGCCCGACGACGCGGTCCAGGCGAAGTGCTTCCTCACGCCGATGTCCGCCGCCGACGACGTGGCGAAGGAGTTCGACAAGGCGTTCGGCCGCAAGCTGCCGCTCGTCTTCGTCGAGTGGCGCTCCGACCTCCCCATCGAAATCGAGCTCATCGCCAGCGCCCCGCCGGCGAAGCCCGACGCGCCGGCGGTCGAGTACCTGACCCCGCCCGGGATGAAGCCGTCGCCGGTCTACGCGAAGGTGGTCCGCGTCAACCGCGGCGACCGGATCTACACCGCCGGCCTGACCGCCCCGAAGCCCGGCACCGGCGAGGAGCAAGTCCTCGGCGTCTTCGACGAGTTGAAGCTCATCCTCGACAAGACCGGCAGCGACTTCCAGCACCTGGCGAAGGCGACCTACTACGTCAGCGCCGACGACGCCAGCCGCAAGCTCAACGACCTGCGGCCGAAGTTCTACGACCCGCAGCGCCCGCCCGCGGCCTCGAAGGCCGTCATACCGGCCATCGGCAACGATCGCACAATCCTCATCGACATGATCGCGGTCCGACCCCAAAATTAGCGGTCCGGCCACCAGCCGGACTTACCCCACCCGCACCACCTCCCCCGCCGGGACGCCCGTCAGCGTCGTGTCCGCAACGAAC
>DATLIF010000105.1:0-6795 GCA_035539575.1 Fimbriiglobus sp.
ACCGGGCCGAAGAAGGTGGCCGGCGCGTCCGCGGACGCCGCGCGGGACCTCCGCCGGGCGGAGGAGTTCCGCAAAGCGATGACCGAGTTGGCGGTCACACTGGACAAGGCGGCCCGGTTGGCAGCGGACCTGCTCGACCGCTACCCCAACGAAGCCGACTACCACGGCCACCACATCGACCTGAACGCGGTGTGGGCGACCACTGAGGTGTTCGCCGGCGTCCTGCGGAGCGGCGGCTGCGCCGACTGACCCACCCCATCCCCCACCACACTCAACGAGGACTCAACGATGGCGACCAAGACGAAGCGTGAGAAGGCGGCGAAGGTGCTGACCCCCGCCGAGTTGCGGGACGCTATCCACGCGACCCTGATGGAGTACTTCCCCCACTGCGAGCACGCCTCGGTGGCGTTCGTCCCGGCCCCGGGGGTGCCCCCGCTGGAGCTGCAGGTGGCGGGCGACGTGTTCGGCGAGGTGGGCCTCTCCGACGACTGGTACACCGGCGATTGCAACGCCAACTTCTGGACGCCCGACGAGTCCGCCGGCTGACCCCGACGCCCCACGCCCCCGGCCACACCGCCGGGGCTCCGCTCTTTGACAACCCGCCGCCTTCGACCCGACCGGGGACGCCAGACGAGCGTCCCCGGTCGGGTTTGTTTGTTCGCGCCCGGCGCTGCCAGGAACTATTCCGGACGGGTGTAGTACACCCGGGGCAGGGGATTAGGTGGTGTTTCGGGGTGTTTCGTCCGATGGATGATGGTGCGTGAAACACCAACAATCTCAGGCAAATCCGCCGCTTTCGGGGGTCGGTCGGTAGTGGTGGAGTGCGATTAGCTAACGGATGCGGCCGCCAGGATCAACGAGAAACACTCGGCTTCCCGGGATGCGGCACCACACAGGCCACACCTGTGAAGGTCGTACAGACGGTACAGACGCACTTCGAGGGGTAGAATTGCGGTTCGACAGATACGCCGGTTCAGGTTATAATTACATCCAGACCCACCACCCGCGGCCCCGCGGCCGTGTCCGATTGCGCCGACTGCTCCGACCGCCTGACAGGGGTTCGTCTCCATGCCCCGGCTGTTGCTGATTCCCTTCGTGTTCACTCTGATGCCCGCCACGGCATTCGCCGCCGAACCGCCGGCCGAGGCGGTCGAGTTCTTCGAGAAGAAGGTCCGCCCGGTATTGGCCGACCACTGCTACTCCTGCCACGGCGAGAAGAAGCAGATGGCCGGGCTGCGGCTCGACACAGCGGATGGGTTTCGCCAGGGGACCGACGGCGGACCGATCGTCGTTCCCGGCGACCCGATGAAGAGTCCGATGGTCCGGGCCGTTCGCCGTGAGGGCGACTACCCGATGCCGCCCAAGCACCCGCTGCCGGCGGATGCGGTCGCATCGCTCGCCGAGTGGGTCAAGGCTGGCGCGCACTACCCGACTGGTGCGAAGGCGACCCAGACCGGGCCGGATTCGGCGAAGGCACACTGGGCGTTCCAACCGGTGCAGGACCCGCCGGTGCCCGCCACGAAGTCGCCCGCGGCCAACCCGATCGACAGGTTCCTGTTGGCGAAGCTCGAAGAGCGTGGGTTGACCTTCGCCCCACAAGCCGACAGGCGGACCCTGATCCGCCGCGCGTATTTCGACCTGATCGGCCTGCCGCCTACCTTCGAGGAGGTCGAATCATTCGCCGTCGACACGTCCCCAGGTGCCTACGAGAAGTTGATTGACAAGTTGATGGCCTCGCCGCACTACGGCGAGCGCTGGGGCCGACACTGGCTCGACCTGGCGCGGTATAGCGACAGCAAGGGGTACGTCTTTACCGAGGAACGCAAGTATCCGTTCGCCTACACCTACCGCGACTATGTCATCCGGGCGTTCAACGAGGATAAACCGTTCGACCGGTTCGTCGTCGAGCAACTCGCCGCCGACAAGCTGCCCCTCGGGAAGGACCAGAGTCCACTGGCGGCGCTGGGGTTCCTGACGCTGGGCCGGCGGTTCAGCAACAACATCCACGACATCATTGACGACCGGATTGACGTGGTGACGCGCGGCCTGATGGGGCTGACGGTGGCGTGTGCCCGCTGCCACGACCACAAGTACGACCCGGTTCCGATCGACGACTACTACTCACTCTACGGCGTCTTCGCCAGCACAATCGAGCCGAAGAACCTTCCACTGATAGGCGAGGTGAAACAGTCGAAGGAGTACGACGCATTCACGGCGGAGTTGACGAAGCGGGAAAAGGTGCTGGAGGACTTCCGCACGAAGCGGCTCGCGGCCAAGACTGCGGCCCTGGGCGGACTGGTCGGTCCCGGTGCCGCGGTGGTCCGCCGGCCGGAGCGGCTACTCAACCGCGCCGACCGCAATGAGTCGAGTCAGCTTCAGAAGAAGATCGACCAGCTCAAGGCGAACTCCCCGGCCGCCCCGCCGCGGGCGATGGCGGTCGCCGACGCCCCGCAGCCGACCGAGCCGGTCGTTTTCCTCCGAGGTAATCCCGGCAACCGCGGCCCGGTCGTACCCCGTCGGATGCCGGCGGTCGTGACCGGACCGCAGCGACAACCGTTTTCCGACGGCAGTGGCCGGTTGGAACTGGCCAAGGCGATCACCTCGCCGGACAACCCGCTGACCGCACGGGTGTTCGTCAACCGCGTCTGGATGCAGCACTTCGGCAAGCCGCTGGTCAACACGCCGAGTGACTTCGGCACTCGCAGTGAGCCGCCGACCCACCCGGCGCTGCTCGACTGGCTGGCGAAGCGATTCGTCGAGGATAGCTGGTCTGTGAAGCAATTGCACAGGCGGATGATGCTGTCCGCGGCCTATCAACAAGCGAGCGACAGCCGACCGGAACTTCTCCAGGCTGATCCGGAAAACCGACTCCTGGGGCGGGCAAATCGCAAGCGGGCGGACTTCGAGGCCCTGCGCGACAGCCTGCTATCCGTATCGGGCAAGCTCGACCGCACGTTGTACGGGCGGTCGGTAGACCTGTTCGCCCGGCCGTACACGGCGCGACGGTCGGTTTATGCGTTCGTGGACCGGCAGAATCTGCCCGGAACACTGCGGGCGTTCGACTTCCCAAGCCCCGACCTGCACAGCCCACAACGGCCGGTCACGACCGTGCCACAACAGGCACTGTTCCTGATGAACAGCCCGTTCGCAGCCGAGCAGGCGAAGGCGGTGGCGGCGCGGCGAGATGTGGCGTGGGTGTTTGACAGGGATGAGCGGATCTCGAGGCTGTATCGCGCCGTCCTGAGCCGCGACCCGTCCGCCGACGAATTGAAACTTGCTCGCGAGTTCATCGCCGCGGCCGGGAAGTCGAAACTCACGACCGGGCAACTCGGGCCGTGGGAGTTGCTTGCGCAGGTGCTACTGCTCAGTAACGAGTTCGCGTTCGTGGATTGACCCCTGGGACCGCGGCCGTCCCGGCCGCCCTTCGAAGGGTGGCCGGGATGGCCGCGGTCCCGGGGAAGACCGGAGCCAGATATGACCCCGTTCGGGATGACCCGCCGCGAGATGCTGACCCGGTGCGGGGTCGGGATGGGCCTCGTCGGCCTCACCCAACTCATGGGCGAAGCCGGATTGCTGGCCGTCGATCCGGTGAACCCGCTCGCGCCGCGTAAGCCGCACTTCCCGGCGAAGGCCAAGCGGGTGATCCACCTGTTCGCCAACGGCGGCCCGTCCCAGGTGGACACGTTCGACCCGAAGCCGCTACTCCAGAAGTACGCCGGCAAGTCATTGCCGACGACCAACCTGAAGACCGAGCGACGGACCGGTGCGGCGTTCCCGTCGCCGTTCAAGTTCAAGAAGTACGGGAAGTCCGGCATCGAGGTCAGCGAGATCTTCGAGCACACGGCGAAACACATCGACGACATCTGCGTGATCCGGTCGATGCACGCCGACGTGCCCAACCACGAGCCGTCGTTCTTGCTGATGAACACCGGCGAGAGCCGGCAGGTGCGGCCGAGCCTCGGGTCGTGGGTGACGTACGGCCTCGGGACCGAGAACCAGAACCTGCCCGGGTTCGTCTGCATGTGCCCCGGCGGGATGCCGCTGCTGGAGTCGCAGAACTGGCAGTCGTCGTTCCTGCCCGGCGTCTTCCAGGGGACCTACGTCGATAGCTCGAAGACCGACATCGAACAACTCGTCGAGCACGTTCGCAACAAGACCACGACGCCGGCCGTCCAGCGGAAGCAACTCGACCTGCTCCAGAAGCTGAACCAGGCCCACCGAGCGACCCGGCCCGGTGACCCGCTGCTGGAGGCACGCATCCAGTCGTTCGAACTGGCCTACCGGATGCAGTCCGAGGCGACCGACGCCTTCGACGTGTCGCGAGAGTCGAAGCAGGTTCTGGAGGCTTATGGCCCCGGTGCGCAGGCCCGGTCGATCCTGATCGCGCGCCGACTGATCGAGCGCGGGGTGCGGTTCGTGCAGGTGTCACACGCCCCGGTGCAGCCGTGGGACAGCCACGACGACATCGAGATCCAGCATCGCCGGCTCGCCGGGCAGGTGGACAGGGCTATTGCCGCGCTCATCACCGACTTGAAGCGTCTCGGTCTGTTCGAGGAGACGCTGATCCTCTGGGGTGGCGAATTCGGACGGACACCGGTTGTGGAGTTGCCGACCCCCGGCTCGAACGCCGGTAAGGTCAACGGCCGCGACCACAACCACTGGGGCTTCACCGTCTGGATGGCCGGCGGCGGTGTCAAGGGCGGGACGGTGTACGGCACGACCGATGAGTTCGGCTTCAAGGCGGTCGAGAACCCGGTCCACGTCCACGACCTGCACGCGACGATGCTGCACCTGCTCGGGTTCGACCACGAGAAGTTCACCTATCGCTACGCCGGCCGGGACTTCCGGCTGACCGACGTTCATGGCAAGGTGGTCAAGGGCGTGCTAGCCTGACCGTCGCCATGACCACGCCAACACTCCGCGAACACGCCCTGGCGATCTGGTCCGCCGCGGTCGATGCCGTGTGGCCCGAACCGCTGGTCATGAAGGCGGTACAGGGTTTCCCGGCCGACTGGCGCGAGGCGATCGACGCCGCGCCGCGGGTGCTGGTTGTCGGGTGCGGGAAGGCCGGTGCCGCGATGGCTGCCGGGCTGGAAACCGCGATAAGCGACCGATTGACCGGGCTGGTCAACGTGCCCGAGGGTTCATCCCGTCCGCCGAACCGTATCCGTCTGCATGAGTCACGGCCGGCCGGCAGCAATCACCCGACCGCGGCCGGCGTCGCCGGCGCCCATGAGATGCTTGAACTCCTGGCGTCGGCCGGGCCGGACGACGTGGCGGTCTGCCTGCTCTCCGGCGGCGGGTCGGCGCTGCTGCCCCTGCCGGCCGACGGGATCACGCTCGAGGACAAGCAGGCGGTGACGCGACTGCTGCACGCCAGCGGGGCTACCATCGGCGAGTTGAACGCAGTGCGCAAGCACCTGTCCGCGGTGAAGGGGGGCCGGCTTGCCGAGGCGTTCCGCGGCAGGTTGCTCGTCTCGCTCATCATCTCCGACGTGGTCGGCGACCCGCTCGACGTCATCGCCTCCGGCCCGACCACACCGGACCCGACCACGTTCGCTGACGCGCTGGTGGTGTTGGATCGCTACCGGCTCACCGACCAGGTCCCGGCATCCGTCGTTGCCCAACTCCGGGCCGGCACGTCCGGGGACGTCCCCGAAACGCCAAAGCAGCTTCCCCCGACCGTTCACAACCTGGTAATCGGGAGTAACACCGTCGCGCTGGCGGCAGCCCGGTCTGTTGCGGAACAACTCCGATACCGGGTTCTCAATCTCGGGCCGTTCGTCGAAGGGGAGGCCCGCGACGTCGCCGTGGCGGTCTCGGGTGTCGTACGCAACATCCGGGAACGCGGGGAACCGTTCCCGGCACCTGCGTGTATCCTGATCGGCGGTGAGACGACCGTTGCACTCGGCGACGGGTCGGGGAAGGGGGGCCGCAATCAGGAGTTCGTCCTGGCGGCCGCCGCGAAGCTCGGCGTCGAACGGATGGCCGGTGTGTGCGTCCTCAGCGGCGGCACCGATGGCGAGGACGGCCCGACCGACGCGGCCGGGGCCGTCGCCACCGCTGACACGCTTCGCCGGGCTGCCGAGTTGGGTCTGGACCCCCGGGCGTTCCTCGACCGACACGACAGCTACCACTTCTTCGACCCGGTCGGCGGGCTGATCCGTACTGGGTTGACTGACACGAACGTGATGGACGTTCGCGTGTTCCTCGTCGAGTGAGGTTCACTTGCCCGCGACCTTGCCGAGCAGTCGCAGTACAACAGGCGTAATCTTTTCCGACGCTTCCTCCTCCAGATAGCTCGACCGCGCCCGCCACGTCTCGTACCCGCCGAGCTTGTGCTGCGCCGGCGTCGGCAAGTAGCCGTTGTACCCGTTCGCCAGTTCGATCGTGAACGTCGGCTTGAGTGGGCTGCCTGCTTTGATCGCCAGCCCGATCTCGGTGAACACCTCGCACGGGATGGCGGCGATCCCCAGTTCGCCGACCCGCAGTGCCTGGAGCTTCGCCTTCACCATGTCCGGATACGCCGAAAGCAACACCGTCTCCCGGGCGTAGATCTCTCCCACACCCTTGAGTGATCGGCCCTGCGCCATCGCCAGGATGCCTTTCGCCTGTCCCACCTCCACTTCCGTCGGCTTGCGGACCTTCAACTCCAGCTCTTCCTCGGCAGCGGCGAGTGTCAGGTCGTGGCGGTGCTTGATGGAGTCGTAGGCCTTCTTGGCGGCCTTCGCGACCGTCTCGGCCACGGCCCGGCAGCGGTCGCCCGGCTTGCCCGGGATCGGAGCGCCCTTGCTG
>DATLIF010000106.1:0-5664 GCA_035539575.1 Fimbriiglobus sp.
GTTCCGGGGACACCTTCGCCATCGCCGTCGAGGCGGCGAACGTCCCGGCCACCAGCCCGGCCGTCAGCGTCGCCCCGCGGGTGGTCAGCCGGTCGCGGAGCAGCGCCTTGGCCCGGTCGAGCCGACGGCGGAGTGTGCTCAGGCTCCAGCCGAGCGAGCGGGCCGCCTCGTCCTGCGTCTTCTCGCGGAAGAAGCACTCCAGCACCGGCGCCCGCAGCTTGTCCGGCAACCGCTCCAGCTCCTCGTCGAGAACGCGCAACAGGTCGTCCCAGTCGGGCGAATGCGCAGGGCGGACTGCGGACTGCGGACTCTCGACCTGTCTTTCATTCCGCAGCCCGCGTTCCGCGTTCCGCATTCGGGACTCGCGCCGGCGCGCGGCCAGGGCGACCCGCCGGGCGATGCCGAACAGGTAGCTCGCCAGGGACGCGCCGACCCGCACCCGCCGGGCCTTGCGCGCCAGCACCACGAAGGCGGCCTGGAAGGCGTCGTCGGCCAGGTGCTGGTCGCGCAGTACCCGGCGGCAGACGCCCAGCACCAACGGGCCGTGCCGGTCCACCAGGGCGGCGAACGCGGCCTGGTCGCCGGTGTCGGCAAACCGGGCCAGCAGCAAGCGGTCGTCGTCCAGGGCCGGTCTGACGCGAAGCCGGAGGGGCATGCGGGACTCCGGGCGGGGTTCCACCCGTATCATGTCCGCCCGCGGTCGGAAGTGTTCAGGAAAGTTTCCCGAGCGCGATCAGCGCCAGGATCGCCGCACCGAGGACGAGCCGGTACACGACGAACACCCCAGTCGAGTGCCGCTTCAGGAAGTGCAACAGCCACGCGATCGACAGGTAGCCGACCGCCGCCGACACCACCAGCCCGACCAGCAGCGGCGTCGCCTCCTCGCCCAGGAGTAGCGACCGCCCGCCGTAGAGGTCCTTCATCCCCGCGGCGAAGATGCTCGGCAGCGATAAGAGGAACGAGAAGCGTGCCGCCGCCGGCCGGGACAGCCCGGCGAAGAGCCCGGCGGTGATGGTCGTCCCGGACCGGCTCGCCCCCGGCATTAGCGCCAGCGCCTGCCACAGCCCGATCCAGAGCGCCGTCAGCCAGCCGATCGCGGCCTCGGACTTGCCCGGGCTGGCGATGTTTCGCCTCGCCCGCGCCCACCACTCGGCCGCCGCCATCAGGAGAGCGAAGACAATCGCCACCCAGGCCATCGCGGTCAGGTTGTAGAAGTGCCCCTTCAGCCACTTCTCGTACAACCCGCCGACGACCACCACCGGGACCGTGCCCAGAACGATCAGCCACGCCATCCGCGACTCGGGCGACGACGCGAGCCGGCGGGCTCTCCAGTCGCCAATGACAGCGCGGGTCAGCACGAAGATGTCGGCGCGGAAGTACCACAGGACGGCGACGAGCGTCCCGAGCTGAATAACGGTGGTGAACGCATCCTCGGGGTGTTCGTGGCCGAGCGCCTGCCGGACGGCGAGCAGGTGCGCGGTGCTGCTGATGGGTAGGAACTCGGTGAGCCCCTGCACGACCCCGAGCAGGGCGGCTTCCCAGAGATGCATTCCGGTCCTCGGCGGTGACGAGCGGGAACGGCTATCGTCGGCCCGGCCGGCAGCGTCGGCAAGGGCTTCAGTCGTCCCCGAGCACGCCCTTGAAGAAGGATCGACCCCCGACCGCCACCACCGCCCCGTACCCGGCCAGGCCGACCAGCGCCAGCAGGTACGTCAGCGACGCCCCGAAGTACCACGCCGACGGGTCCAGGGTGAGGGGGGCGTCGGACAGTGCTACCTGGGGCACGGTCGAGGCGATTAGACACAGGAAACCGAAGCGCCAGAGCTGGACCAGAGAAACCGCCAGCATCACCAACGCGAAGACTCTGGTCGAGACGGGTGTGGCGGGGTCGAGGGCGTAGAGGAGTCCGATGATCAGCCCCAGGAGGGTCAGCGCGACCCACTGACGGCGGCCGACCGCGAGAAGTACCCCATACAAACCACCCGCCCATAGCCAAATGAGCCACAAGGCGGCAGCCACGGCGGCCGCGAGGTTAGCGACCGGATGGGTGTAACTCGGCAGGAGTACCACCGTCGGCCCGGTCGGGTGCATCCAGAACGGTCTGGTCGGTCCGTCCAGCGAAGCCACGACGCCGATCAATCCGCCGACGAGGATATCCCGGCCGACCAACGGATCCCGCCAGCGGCCGCTGGTCAGACGAGTCCAGGCGGTCAACTGGTGCGGACACCGCCGCCGTACGACCGGTTCCAGGGCCAGGTAGCACGCGCTGAGCAACGCGGTCCCGATCAGGATCGTCTCCAACTCGTAGAAGAACTGCGGGACCAACTGGGGCAGACCGGCGAATTGATTTCGGCCGAGCAGCACGGCCAGGACCTGGAAGACGCAGACCGCGGCGGCCAGGATCAGAGCCCCCCGGGTGTCCGCTCGCCCTCGCCAGACGTTGCGCACGGCGAGGAAGAAGATCGCGGCAGCCGCGAGACCGAATACGGTGGTGAAGAACAGGTAGAAGCCGGCGTTTTGCTGGGCTATCGGGGCCGCCCGATCGCGTGGCGGTTCGCCCCAGTCCGGGTGCGTGATGCGGAAGTACACCGGCCGGCCGCGGTAGGACGCCGCCTCGACGCGGATCGCCAGGTCGGGCCGGTCCAGGTAGGTGCCGTCCCAGGCGGCTGTTTTGTCCGCGAACACCGGCGGGGTCGGGGCGGCTGACGGGTCGGACCGGAGTGCTCCAGGGGTGTCCAACTCGGCGGCCTTCAAGAGGGCGTCCCAGTCCACCGGCTTCGGTGGGAGAGACGTGGCCGGATCTGGGACTGCCAGAAGTCCGACCAGCCGGCCGCGGGTGTCGATCTTGACCGTGACCATTCCCGGCTCGTCGGCCGGCGGGTTCGTGGGCGACAGGCTGTCCGTGTTCGCGAAGTCAGCCGTGCGGGTTGGGAGCAGGGGCCGCGGGCTCTGCCGGTGCCAGTAGACGGCCAGGGCCGGCCGGCACAACGGCATCTGCTCAAGGGGAACGGCCGGCTCCCCTCCGTGCTGGGCCATGTAGCGTTGATGCTCGGCCGGCATCTCGAACCCGTCAGCCGTGTCGGCTGGCGGGTCGGTGTAACCCAGATCGCGAACGAGGGCGCGGGCCTTCTCCTCCAGCACCGCCGGCGGTGGTAGCGGGACGTGGCGGTGCGCCTTGTACCGGTCGTTCAGCCCGGCGATGAGCAACAGGCAGGCGACGATCCCGACGAACATCGCCGCGGCGACGGCCGGCCGCAGCGTCCCCTCAACCGGGGCGTCGGCGACCAGCCGCGGGCTGGGCGTCTCCCCGGCCGCGACCGCCGCCGCCAGCGGGTCGCCGCCGGGCAGCCCCGCCATCACCTCGGCGGCCGACTTCGGCCGGTCCGCCGGGTCCGCCTCCAGGCACTTCAGAATCACCCGCTCGACCGCCGGGTCCAGTCCGGTGACGTGGCTCGACGGCTTCGACGGCGGGTCGTCGCGGTCCTTGCCCGCGAACGCGCGCCGGCCGGTGAACACCTCGTACAGCACCAGCCCCAGGGCGTACACGTCGCTGCGCGCGGTCACTTCCCGGCCCGCGTGCTGCTCCGGGGCCATGTACAGCGGCGTCCCGGACCGCACTTCGGTGGCGGACAGGTCGGCGGCCGCGGCGGTCAGCCCGAAGTCGGTCAGGCGGACCCGCCCGCGGCCGTCGAGCATCACGTTGGCCGGCTTCAGGTCGCGGTGTAGCAACCCCTGGTCGTGGACGGCCCCGAGCGCGGCGCAGAGTTGCCGCGAGATCTCGATCCCCTTCTCCTCCGGCAGCCGGCCGACCCGCTTGAGCAGCGCAGCAAGATCTTCGCCGTCCACGAACTCCATCGTCAGGAAGCTCTGCCCGGCGTGTTCCGTGATGTCGTATACGCGGCAGACGTGTGGGTGGCTGACCCGCCGGGCCACCGCCACCTCCTTGCGGAACCGCGCCAGCCGGTCCGGGTCGTCGGCCAGGTGGGCGGGCAGGAACTTCAGCGCGACCGGTTGGCCCAGCGTCAGGTCGTCGGCCCGGTACACCTCGCCCATCCCGCCTTTTCCGAGGTCGGCGACGACGCGATACCGCCCGGCCAGCACCTGCCCGGTCGCGAACCGCGCGGCGCCCTCCGGCGGCGGCGGGGGGACGTAGGCGGCGGTCGGGTCCGGGGCCGCGGCGGCGCCGCACCCAGGGCAGAACCGGGCCGAGGCCGGGACGGTGTCCGAGCAGTGCGGGCAAACGGCCATGAAGGCGTACCAGGTGCCGGGCAGCCGATTGTCGCAGCCGCGTGCGAGGGTCGCAACTACCGACAGCCGTTCCCGGCTGTGCTACGAATCGGCAATCCGTAACATCATGGGAGGACGCCCCTCGGAGTTCGTCATGCGCAACTCGCATCTCGCCGCCGTGGCCATCATCGGGCTGTTGTTTGCCCCGACCGTCGCTCGGGCGCACAAACTGGAGATCGAGGCGAAGACCGACGGAGCCGCGGTCCGGGTGGTCGCCGGCTACGAGGGCGACGAGCCGGCCGAGGGCGCGAAGGTCACGCTGACCGACGCGGCCGGAGCGGTGGCAGCCGAGGGAACGACCGACGCGAAGGGGCTGTGCGTGCTGCCGCGGCCGAAGGCGGGGACGTACCAGCTCGCTGTGGATGACGGCGCCGGCCACCGTGCCGAGTTGACGCTACCGGTGCCGGAGAGCGAGGCGGAGGTCACGGCCCGCACGGAACAGCGGAACCGCTGGCTCATGGCCACCCTCGGCCTGGCCGCGATCGCCGGTGGTACGGCCGTGACGCGGCTCCTACGGCGAAAGCCTGGACCGGCCGCACCTGGTTTACGTGGGTGAGGCTTGGCTTTCAGAGTCGCCCGAAGAACGACGGTCGGCGGCAACCGACCAGATCAGCAAGCCGAGGCCAGCAACGTGGGCGAGGTGATAGACCCACATCCCGATTCGGAAGCCCGTCGCCGCTGCTGGCTTGTCGAATTCCGCGGCCTGCATCCAACGAAACACATCGACCGGCGTGAAGAGGGCCCCACTGGTGAGAAAGAGGGCGACGAGGGCCGCCATCGCGTACCGGGTAGCCCGTGGAGATCGACGTCGGACGACGAACAGATACACCAACCCAACGATCAGGATGCCGCGCAGCAAACCATTGAACACATAGCCATCCCATTGCTCCATCCCGATTCCCCCGTCGGGTGCGACCCATCGCCGGCTGCCCTTCCGAACCATTGTGCCCACCACGAGCGGTCAGAAAAATGGAAAACGAGATGAGTTAGTTCCGGTCTACTGCTCACGAGCGGGTGCTAAACTCACCAGCGGCCCCCTGCCCGTCCCGGAGCCGCCAATGCCTCGCCGGTCCCCCCGCGGCAAGCCGTACCACAAGCCGAAGCCCCGCGACCCGAACGCACCCCCGCCCCGCGAACACGGCACACGCTCCACCGCGCCCGGCGAACACCGACCGGTGATGCTCGCCGAAGTCCTCGCGGTCCTTAACCCACTGCCGGGGCACGTCGTCGTCGATTGCACCCTCGGGTTCGCCGGGCACAGCGTCGAGCTACTGAAGCGCATCGGCCCGACCGGCAAGCTGATCGCCACCGACCTCGACCCGGCCAACCTGCCGCCCACCGAGGCGAGGCTCGCCGCGGTCGGGTTCCCGTTCGCGC
>DATLIF010000107.1:0-5994 GCA_035539575.1 Fimbriiglobus sp.
CCCGAGAGCCATCCCGCCGATTAACAGCCGTCGCATCATCGCACCGCCCTCCGTCCGAGCCGGGCACCGACACCCGATTCTACGGCACATGCTGGGCCGTCCCAGGCGAAGGCGGACGAATCGTTGCGAACCGGCTGCGGGGGTGCGGAGAGTGTGAGGGTTGCGCGGGGTTTGTCGCGCGACGATGTGGGAATCCGGGGGGATTGGCTCAAGTCGGAAAAGTAGGGTGGGTCAAGCGAGTCCTCGAGCGGCGACCCACCGGGAGCGCAACGGTGGGTCGGCGCGTCCAAAGCGACGCTTGACCCACCCTACCAGGCTAGACTTCGGGGCACTCGCGCTCGGCGAGGACGGCCAGTTCGGTCAGGCGGGCGGCCGTCACCCCGATCCGCTCGAAGCACTCGGCGACGATGCTGTTCGGGGCGGTGAAGAGCGTGATGAGCAGGTCCATCTGCGTGAAGTGGCCGCGGCCGTAGTCCTTCGCCCGGCAGTGGGCGTCGCGCAGCACCCGGATGACGTTGTCCGAGAGGAACTCGCGGTTCAGGAGCAGCGGCGGGACGGGGTCGGAGTCCTGGTAGAACAGCTCGCGGAACTGGTCGAGCATCTTGCCCAGGTCGGCGCCGAGGCGGCTGGCCCAGTTGAACACCCCGGGGTCCGGGGCGGCCAGCAGGCCCATGAACAGGTGCGGCGTGCGGACGCTGTCCCAGTTGGTCGCCCGGGCGTGGGCCAGGGACTCGCGGAGGGCGTGGGCGGTCGCCTCATCGACCACGTCCGGCCTCAGCCGGCCGCTGACGAGGAAGATATCGCCCTCGATTCGGTCGGACATGGCCAACCACACGCACGAGTATTTAGGGGGCACCGCGTCCGGGCGGCACGACGGTTTGGATTATGTCGCGCGGGTTAGCGCCCCGCAAGTCGGCGTTTCGGTTCCCGGATTCAGTTTTTTGCGAAACGTTGTCGGGGTTCCCAACACTAGAACACGATCCGTTCGGGCACGGCGTGAACCCGATACGCAACGGAGACGGCTGATGAGTCGGCCCGCTAACTCAGCGCCGTGCTCAACTCCGCGACCGTCGCCCGCACGTCCGCCAGCGCCTTCGCCCGGCCGTCGGGTGTGGCCGCTGTCTCCAGCTTTCGCACCAGCGCGCTCCCGACGATCACTCCGTCCGCGACTTCGCGCAGCTCCCGGACGTGGTCCGGTTTGCTCACACCGAACCCGACGCACAGCGGCAGGTCGGTCATCCCACGCAGCCTGCCGACCACGTCCCGCGCCTGGGCCGACACCGCCGAGCGCTCCCCGGTGATGCCCACCACGCTGACCACATAGACGAATCCGCTGCACGCCTTCACGATCCGCTCGGCCCGCGCGGGCGATGTGGTCGGGGTGACGAGCAGGATCAGCTTGAAGTCGCGGTCGTGGCAGATCGCCGCCAGGTCGTCGGCCTCCTCGGCCGGCAGGTCCGGGACGATGGCGCCGCTGAGGCCCGCGGCCTGCGCCGCGTCGAGGAACGCCGCAGCCCCCTTCTTGAAGATCAGCGAGTACGACGCCATCGCCACCAGCGGCGTCTGCCAGCCGGGGGCGGACGTGACTTGCTTCAACGAGTCGAAGATGTCCGCGAGGTGCAGCCCGTGAGCCAGGGCGCGGGTGTACGACGCCTGGATGACCGGCCCGTCGGCGATCGGGTCGGAGAACGGGAAGCCGATCTCCATGAGCGAGGCACCCGCCTCGGCGGCCGCCGGGATGACCTCGCGGGTGAACGCCAGGTCCGGGTCGCCGGCGGTCAGGAACGGCATGAACGCCTTGCGGTTCTCGGTCCGCAGGCGCTGAAAGAGTGCGTCGATCGGATTCATGCGGTCACAGATACTTGACGCACATCACCCCGGCCACCACCAGCACCGCGCCAAACGCGCGGCCGGGGGTGATCGGGGCCTCCTTCAGCCCCATCAGGGCGAAGTGGTCCAGCAGCATCGAGCAGAGGAGCTGCCCGCCGACCACCAGCGCGATGAACGCCGCTGCCCCGAGCTGGCGGGTCAGGGTCGCGCCGGCCAGCACGATCAGCGCGCCGAGCGGGCCGCCGACCCAGTTCCACCACTCCGTCTGGCGGACGGCACCCGCGGATGGCGTTGACGGGCGGAGCAGCAGCATGAACGTGCAGGCCGTGATGAACGTGCCGCAGATGGAGAGGAACGCGGCATATGCCGGGCTGTCGAGGTTGGCGCGGAACCGGGTGTTCGCGGTCGCCTGAAGCGCGATGCACGCCCCGGCCCCGGCGGCCAGCAGGGCAAGGAGGGTCTGGGTCATCCGGTGGTTATAGCCGCACGGGACGGGGCCGGCCGGTCAGCGGGTCAGGCGATCAGGCGATCAGGCGATCAGCATACCCGGTTTGATCGCCTGTCCAGAAATGGTGAACGCCTGACCCCGCCCGACTGATCGCCTGTAGACAAAAGTAGACATGTCCTGGCCTTCCGGTTAAGGCTCAACCTCAGCCCCGGCCGTTCCCCTCGCCCTCGATGCGGTCGAGGTGGACGTGGGTCTTGCCGTTGCCGCCGCGCAGCTCGATGACCCGGTCGGCCCGGCCTTGCGTCAAGTACGCGGTCAGGTCCACGCCCATTTCTTTCAGCGCCGCCAGGTGCTGCCGCTGGCGGTCGTCAGCCTGCCGGCGGACTTCCAACTGGGTCTCGGCGTCGCGGCGGCGCTGCTCCCGGGCGGCGGTGCGGTCCGCCTCGCGCTGTCGGAGGTCCGCCTCCTGCCGCTTGCGGGCCAGCTCGATCTCCGTGTCCGCCTCGACGGACTGCTCGGTGCGGCGCTTGCCGGCCCGGACCATCTGGGCGGTCAGCTTGAAGTCTTCGAGTTCCTGCGCCTGCTGCTCGGTGGCGCGTTCCAGTTGCAGCCTGGTGCGGGCCTCGATCGCCTGGTCGTGCATCGCCTGGAGCCGGTCCGGGGCGCCGTACCCCCGGTAGACCACCTTCGTAATCCGGTAGCCGGTCTGCGACGCCCGGGCCGTGAGCTGGCGGTACGTCTCCAGCTCGTTCAGCCCGCCGGTGTCGTGCTTGAACTGCTCGAAGGTCCTCCTGCCGACGAAATCTACAACATCCGAGGTCGCCGCGTTGACGAAGTCGCCAATCGGGTCGTGGGTCGTTTCGAGCATCCGCTCGATGTCTTGCAACTCGAAGAAGATCATGAGCCGCACCATTAATACCGCGTCGTCGGCCGTGCGAACGTCGGTGACGTCGTGGTACATCTGGTCGGGCATCATCCAGAGCTTCTGAAAGACGAGCCCGCGGGCAACCTTCTGAACACCCTGGGAGCCGCCGTGGGAGCCGTGCCAGGTGAAGGTGTGCAGCCACTCGCCGGGGGCCGGGACGAACAGCGTCGGGCCGGTGACGATGCGGCGGCTGACCGGTCCGGCCTCGGTGGGGCGGCTGTAGACGATGACCGCCTCCTTGGCGGCGAGTTGCAGCCCCTCCTGGCGCGAGACGGTCTCGTGGACGCGCGGGTCGAACCACAGGTCGGTCGGGCCGACGAGGTGCTCCTGCCGGCCGTCGCGGAACCGGACGACCAGGAACTCGCCGGGGTGGGCGACGAAGTGCTTCATCTTCTCGAAGCGGTTGCGGCCGTGCCAGACGCGCTTCGGGCCGACGATCACCTCCATGCGGCCGTCGGGGCGGACCATGAGGGCGCGCTGGCCCTCCTCGACGACGTGGAACCACATGCCTGATCTCCCGTAGTCCGGGGTCGTGTCTTCACCAGGGGCAGCCGGGGACCGCACCGGGCCGGCGCCGAGCAGGGCGGAGGCGTCCGCATAGCTCGCTCGAGTGCGGTGGCTCGCCTGGATGCGCGGGGCGCCCGTTCTCAGAGCGAGCATCCTCGCCGGCGCCATTCCCTCCTCGCCCCACGAGCCGCGGTCGGGTGGGGCTGCGTCCCAGGAGACGGCGGTGTCGGTGAACTCGCAGAGCATGGAGTCCACCGACTCGGTCTCGGTCTGGCCGTAGTGCCGGTTGATGGCGTCAAAGATCAAGGCCCGCGGAGCGTGGACGAGCTTGACCTTCTTGTTGAGGAGGAAGCTGAGCTTGTCGGCCAGGAGCAGGTTGCCCGGGTCGGTAGTGGCGACGGTGAGCGTTTCCCCGTCGAGCAAGAGGGGCAGGACGAGGTTCTCGCGGGCGACCGACGCGGGGACCAGTTCCAGCACCCAGCGCGGCGGGTCGAGGCCGGTGACGGGCGGGCTGTCCTCGTCAGCGAGGTGGACGGCGCCGCGCTTCTTGATCATCTCGGGGATCATGGACGCCCCCGGTCGAAGTGGTCGGGGGGATTATAAGCCGCCCCAGGTGTCCGAGGGTGGAGTGTCCCGTGGTAGCCCCACGCTGTCACTTCCGAACACAGTGGACGAGATCTTGGCTGGCGCGTTGCTATCCCGGTGTCGATATAAGACAATGACCGATTGCCAACGGAATTCTCGGCGGCTGGGAGGGCTTGATGAAGATGCTTTTGCCGGGGTCGTGGGTCGTCTACCGAATGGCCATCAAAGGCCACCCCGAGGGGATCAACGCGGTCTGCGAGAAGAGGGAGTGGGACGCGATGGAGGCGGACCAGCCGGGCCGCCACACCCTCATCATGTCCGGGATCGCGAACGAAGGCGAGGCCGAGCGACTGGCCCGGGGGACGGCGGGCGACACCAAGCCCCGGGGACTCCGGGCCGACACCGCCTCCACGCCGCCCGCGATTCCGCCGACCGACCCGGAGTAAGCCGGAAACGAAGAAGCCCCCCGCAGAACGCGGGGGGCTTCCGTTGTCTTGTTGCTGGCCGGCGTTAGTAGCGACCGCCGCCGTACCCGCCCCGGCTGCCGCCGCCGCCGCCACCGGACCGCGGCCGATCCTCACGAGGCTTGGCCTCGTTGACGGTCAGGTTCCGGCCCTGAAACTCCCGCATGTTCACGCCCTGGATGGCGGCGTCGCCGCCTTCGCGCATCTCGACGAACGCGAACCCGCGGCTCCGCCCGGTCTCCCGGTCGGTCACCACCTGCGCACTGGAAACCTCACCGTACTCGCCGAACAGGGCGACGAGGTCGTCCGACGTGGTGCCGAAGGCCAGGTTCCCGACGTACAACTTCTTCACGAGTCACCTTCTGCGGCCGTGTCCCGGCCGCCTCCAGAAAACAGACAGTCCCACCCGGCAAGAGGCCGACGGGACGGGCGTACGAACAGGGTCAGGCATACGAGCCTGAAGCCCGGCAACTGCACCAGTTGAACAATCTCAGGTACGAAATCAGAGGTGAGGCTCGGATCAGCGATACCAGGACAGGTCGGTAAACAAGTGCGGTCGAGTTCGACGCCTGAGGCGGCTTTATCTGCCGCCTCTCGCTGAACTATATCCACCCCGTGGCCGGCACGCGAGCGCAATCTTGACGATTATTCCCGCTGTCCGCATCGGCGGGGTCACTAAATGCCGGCCCGGCGGCCTTGATTTCGATCCCGGAAGGTGATCCGGCCGCGGGTCAGGTCGTACGGGGAGAGTTCCACCGTCACCCGGTCGCCGGGGATGATCCGGATCCAGTGCTTGCGCATCTTGCCGGCGATGTGCGCGATCACCATGCCGCCGAGGTCGAGTTCGACCCGGAACTGCGTGTTGGCCAGGGCTTCCCGAACCCGGCCCTCGACTTCGATGGCTTCCTCTTTGGCCATAAGTTGAACGTACCTCCGCTTGTGTGAGACGAACGAAGAACGCCCACGAGCGGATCTATCCCGCTCGCGGGCGTACGGGTCAGGTTGTCATTATAGCAAATGGAACGCCCCGCCTCTAGCCTATCCTCCCTGTGCATGGGGGGAGGAACCCGAAGTCAGCCTCGCCACCTCGGCGCAGTCCTTGTCGCCGCGACCCGCATCGTCTCGACGATCACATACGCCGTCTCCAGCGCCGGCAGGACGCCCTCCAGCCGGCCGCGCGGGGTAGGTCAGCGGGACGGGGGAGTGGTCCGGTCGTCGGCCAGGGGTTGTTCAGG
>DATLIF010000108.1:0-5258 GCA_035539575.1 Fimbriiglobus sp.
GGTCGGGTCGGTACAGGAAGCCGAAGCCGCGGCGCAGGTGCAGATCCGCTGGGGTATCGCTGCCAGCAGACAGAGCACCAGGACTAGCAACTTGTGAACCATTCGACCCCAGGTCTTCTCACGACTCGCCAAAGTATTATCGAACCGTACCGTTTGGCGTCAATGCAACGAAGTCTGACCGGGTTCCCATTCAGGGCTTCGGCGACGGAGGTAGCTGGGCGGGAGCCGCTGGCGGAACCACCACGGGGGCAGCGGGTGCCGGCGGAAGGGGCCAGACCTCTTCCAGCAGCAGCCCGGAGATCTCGCCAGCGGCCCGCCACGCCTCGCCGAGCGCCCGGTTGTATTCGAGCCGGGCCTCGGCGACGGCCCGCTGGGCCTGGAGGACTCGCAGGTACTCGAACTGCCCGCCCTTGAACGCCTTCAGGGACAGCTCGTAGGTCTCCTCCGCGCGGGGCAAGAGGGAGGTCTTGTACCGCTCGGCCCGCTGCCTCGCCGACCCGTAGGTGCGAAACGCAGTCGCCAGCCGTTCGGCCAGGTCGTTCTCCACACGGCCCACATCTTGAACGGCGATCCCGATCTCCGCTTGCGCCGCCCGAATGTTTCCCTGGTTGCGGTTCCACAGCGGGATCGGCATACTCACCCCGATCATCCAGTCGTCCGACCGGTTCTGATTCTGGCGGACGTACCCGGAACTAAGAGTCACGTTCGGGATCGGCTCGGCCTGAGCCCGTCGGAGGGCGAACTGCGCCCGCTCGATCGCCACCCTGGCCGCCCGGACCTCGGGGTGGACCGCCAGCACCGTCTCCCGCGTCTTCTCCGGGTCGTAGTCCGGGAGCGGGGCGTCGAACGTGCCCGCGAGCGGCCACACCGGCAGCCGGGGGTCGCCGGCCACCGCCGCCAGCCGGCGGTACGCGGCCGGCAGTTCGCGCTCGACCGACTCGAACTCGGCCCGGAATCGCTCCAGCTCAACCTCGAGCTGGATGACGTCGAGGCGGGCGACCTGCTTGAGCGCGAGCTGCTTTTGACCCAGCTCGACCGACTGACCCGCGAGCTTGACCAGATCGGCCAGGATCTCGGCACGGCGCTGGAGGGCATACACCTCGTAGAAGCCAGCCCGCACGGCCCCGACCAGGGCGTACCGCTCGGTCAAGAGGTCGAGGGCGGCCCGGTCCACCTCCCGGGCCGCCACCGCCTGACTGAGGGTCAGCTTCCGCCCGGTGACGAGTTCCTGGTTCACCTGGGGGGCGGTCCAGATGCCGCCGGGCCCCTGACGGTCGCCGAGTTCGTCCCCGGTGATGCTCAGGACGGGGTTCGGGTACAACCCGGCCTGGACGAACCGGCCCCGGGCCGCGTCGATCGCGAACGCTGCCCGGCCCAGCCGCGGGTTCCGTTCCAGGGCGAGCCGGACGAAGTCGTCCACACCGGTCGGAGGGGCCGGCACGGCCGGGACCGGGGCCGGCGGCGTGGCGAGCCGCGGGGCCGCCGGCGGCTGCCCGGCCGCCAGGAAGGCGACACCGCCAGTCCCCCCGGCGACCAGAAGCCCACGGATGACGGCGCGGATCGGCGTTGCCCTGAACATGCCTCTGACCTCCCTGTCACGCCGGTCGCGCCGCGTCCATGCGGCACCGACTCGTCTGCTGGATGTCACTTCCGTCGGAGACCGGGACGCATCGCCACACGTCGGCGTTATCGGTATCCCGGCCGGAATCCGATGATTGATTCCGCAAAAGTCGCCCGACCGGGTCAACCCGACGACCGGTCGGAGCCGGGATCGCGACAAGGCGATTTGCTGGACTGAGAGGGCAGGGAGTTCCTGTTCCCGGTCCGCGCGGGAGTGGGGGCTCTTCAGGGGCCTGCCAGATACTATGCTCCGCGATGGGACGCAAACTGTCCCAATCGGGGCGTGAGGTCGGAATGGAAACGAAGAAGGCCCCGCAAGTGCTTGCCTTGCAGGGCCGTATTGAGCTGGGGATCTAGGATTCGAACCTGGACTAACTGATCCAGAGTCAGTCGCCTGGCCGGCACCGCGAACCCCACCGGGCGAGAAAAGCCCTAGATTCCTGGCATTCTCGCGTCCACACCGGTGTAACACTACCAGCGACCGGGGCAGGTTTCTACACGTTTTACTTCCCATCCCACAGACTTCTCTGCCCAACTCTGCCCGCGGGCAGCGGGAGGACGGCTCTTACCTGTTCCGGGCCGAATCCGGGGCGGCTCCAACGTTCGGTTGCACTGACGTCGTACTCATGTAACCTGTCCTCGAAACCACCCCACTGCCGGCGGCGACCCGTAGCCGACCGGGGAGACATGCAATGCCCAATGAACCTTCAAAGGCTGATGTGCCCGGCCACATCACCGCGAACTCTCGCGTCAAGTCAATCAGCAAGATCTTGGACAAACCGTCGCTGACGCTGGCCGACTACCACCAGATCGGCGCGACGCTCGGGGAGCTAAGCCGGGACCCGAAGGTGGCGGTTCACGGCTCAGGGTGGAAGGAGCATGTGGCGAAGGCCGTCGGTACGTCGCCGTCAACGCTGAACAAGAGCCTGCAACTCGCCAAGCTCTATAAGTCCGGAACGCTTGGCGAACTGGAGCGGACGAACGCCAAGTGGGGACTGATCAACATCGCGCTCACCATCAAGAACGCAGACAAGCGGCACAAGTTGCTCCGCAATGCCGTCGCACACGGGTGGAGCGACATGGACCTGCGAAAGCACATCCAGAAGCAGCGGGGCAGGTTGCGAGGGGGTGGGCGAAAGAGGCGGTCATTCACGAGCCACGGCCTGCAGGCGGATGCGCACACCCTGGTCTCGCAGTTGACCACAATCGAAAAGTACTACGAGCAGGTCTGGGAACCAAGCCAGGACGGATATCGGAAAGAGGTTAGTCGCCCGGGTGAGGAGGCGCGGGTGGAGGTCGCCGAACTTCTGACGCAACTCGGGGACCAACTCGACCGCGTGATCGAGTTGTTGGGCCAGGTGGCTGGGAAAGTCAAAGACTACCGGGACCGGATCACGGTCGGGGAGTCGGCCCGCTCTCGCCCCAGGACCCGGACTCGGCGACAGTAAGAGGCGACCCGTCCGGCAGGATCGATGTGCCAGGGTAGGGGTGATACTGCGCGAGACAGGAAGTTTCGTCGACAGGGTGAGCCGTGTCGGTCACATTGGCAGGTGGTCCAATCCTACTTCAATTCGGCCACGGCGGTGATGCCGTGGGTGACCACTGCACAAGAAGCGTTCAAGAGACTGGTCATCCCCAGTACGAACAGCTCACCCGGATGCTGCTCAGCAGCAACCGGACAGCCCCTTAAGAATTGGAAGAGATGGAGAAATAAGACTGAGCGGGGTGATCACCGACGGGGAGGGACATCGGTCCCTCCCGTCCGCTACTCCGCGAGTGGACTCGCTCCTGGGTCGCTCTGTCCGCGGCGCATGGATGTTTAATCGCCGGTCCCTGGGGCTGCGTACGGTCCACCACTCTTGGAACCGCCCGGGGTCGTCGTCACGTTCCGGTTAACTCCTTCTTTCCCTCTCACCTGCGCACTCGCCGGGGTACGACGGTGGGTGAAGAAGCTCGGCATCGTGCGACCGGCGCACTGAATCGGGTCGGTTTCGCACCGATCGGGTGACGGGTCAAAATCGCCCGCCACCGGCGCCGCCACGTCTCTGCCGACTACTCCCCCTCGCAAGTCCTTCCCGACGAAGCCTTCCGGATCGAATCCGAAGCCGGCGACGCCACCCGGCACGCGGCTCGCTTTGTCCGGGCCACCGGCAACCAGGAGTCGCGGGCGTGCTCAAGCTCACACGGTTTTCACAGGGCGTATCGGTGCTGACGATCAAGCTCGAAGGGCAGATCCTTGGGCCGTGGGTGCCCGCCATGCGCGACGCCTGCCGGGAGCGCGGCCGCCGATCCGGGCGGCTGCTCCTGGACTTGGCCGCCGTCACTTACGCCGACGCCGCGGGGGTCCAACTGCTCCGCGAGCTTGTGGCTGAGGGCGTCGAGATCGCCGCCAGCTCGGGCTTCGTCGGCGAGTTGCTCTACCCGGGTGACCCTTGAAGGCCCGCGGAGCCGTCTGTCAGCCCCGCGGCTGAGCGGCGAGCAGAATGGGACCGGAGAAGTCAGACCGTTCCCGACCGGCCCGACCTCGACGCACGGCGTAGCGCCGTGCCGGGGGACTTGCTGTCTCGTTCACGGCTTGGGGGAGGCCGCTCGAGCGTTGGCTTCCCGGATGAGCGCCCCCGTGTTGGGGGCGCCTGGATCGGTGATTCGTTTTCTGGAGGTTTCACATGGTACTGTCCTGGTTGCATCGCTTACGTCAGAGGAAATCCAGTCCGGACTCCCGTACGGGCCGCAAGGAGGTCTGGCCGCACCGCTTCATGCCAAATCTGGAGGCGCTGGCCGACCGCGTCGTCCCGACGGTCTTTCACGTCTCGACTCTGACCGACGGAGTCGACGGCTCGCTCCGCGACGCCGTCACACGGGCCAACGCCCACGCCGGCGCCGACACCGTCGTCTTCGCGTCGGAGCTGGCCGGCACGATCACCCTGTCCGGCGGCGAACTTGACATCACCGACGACCTGGCCATCAACGGCCCCGGCGCCGACCGGCTGACCGTGAGTGGCAACAACACCTCCCGAGTCTTCCAGGTCGAAGCCGGCGACAGCGTGCGCCTCTCCGGCCTGACGATCGCGGGAGGCAATGCCGGCCTCGGTAACGGCGGCGGCATCGACAACTTCGGGACGTTGACGGTCAGCGACAGCGTGTTCTCCGGTAACTCCGCCTTCAACGGCGGCGGCCTCGCCAACGAGGGTGGCGGGACGGCGACAGTCCGCGACAGTACCTTCACCGGCAACTCCGCGACCGGCTCCTTCCCCACCGGCGGCGATGGCGGCGGCCTGGCCAACGAGAGTGGTGGGACGGTGACGGTGACGGGCAGCATTTTCTCCGGTAACTCCGCCAGCTTCGCCGGCGGCGGCCTGGGCAACGATTCTGGCGGGACGGCGACGGTGCGCAACTCCACCTTCTCCGGCAACTCCGCCACCGCTGCCGCCGGCGGCCTCATGAACCGCGGTACAGCGTCGGTGAGCGACAGCGCCTTCACGGGCAACTCCGCGTTCAACGGCGGCGGTCTCGACAACGCCGGAACGGCGACGGTAAGCGACAGCACCTTCACCGGTAACTCCGCCTCCGGTGCCGCCGGCGGCCTCGCCAACGGTGGGACGGTGACGGTGCGCGGCAGCACCTTCACCGGCAACTCC
>DATLIF010000109.1:0-14044 GCA_035539575.1 Fimbriiglobus sp.
GAACAGCACACCGTTGCGGGCCGCGCGGGCGATCCCGACCACCACCGGCATCGGGGCCGCCAGCCCCAGCGCGCTCGGACAGGCGATGATGAGGACCGCGACGGCGCAGATCACGCCGTAGGTCAGCCAGCCTTTCTCGACCACTTCCGACCACGACTCGGCGCGGAACCAGTTCTTCGCCGTGACTTCGTCCCAGGAGGCGTGGGTGGTCGCGATGCCCGCGGCCACCCACCCGACGAAGGTTAGCAACGACGCCAGGATGACCAGCGGGACGAACCACCGGGCGATGCGGTCGGCCGTCCGCTGAAGCGGGACTCGGGTTTCCTGAGCGCGGCCGACCAGCCGGGCGATCTGTGCCAGCACCGTGTCGTCTCGCACCCGCACCGCTTCGACCGTCACCGTGCCGAGGGCGTTCTGGGTGCCGGCCATCACCTTCATGCCCGGCCCCTTCTCGACCACGACCGGCTCACCGGTGAGCATGGACTCGTCGATGTTGGTCGTCCCTTGCGTGATGACCCCGTCCACCGGCACCCGCTCGTTCGGCCGGACCCGCACCGCGTCCCCGGGGCGGACCAGTTCCAGCGGCAGGTCTTCCTCGCGGCCGTCGGGCAGGACCACCCGCGCGGCCTGGGGGGTGAGCCGCAGGAGCTTGCGGACCGCGTCCCCGGTCCGCTGCCGGGCGCGGAGTTCGAGCAACTGCCCGACCAGCACCAGGACGACGATGCCGGCGGCGGTCTCGAAGAATGGCTGAATGGCCCCGTCGCCGCGCGGGGCGACGAGTTCCACCCCGGCCGCGACACCCCCGGCCACGCCCGGAGCCAGGTTCGTTTGCACCTGCGTCACCCCGGCCAGCGGCTCCGCGCCGGAGAGCTGGTAGGCCAGCGCCGCGAGGCTGTACAGGTACGCGGCCCCGACTCCCAGGCCGACCAGGGTGAACATGTCCGGCCGCCAGGTCCGCAGCGCCCGCCAGCCCCGGGCGAGCAGCGGCCCGCCACACCAGAAGACGACCACCGTCGCCAGCACCGCCTGGACGATCAGAAGGGGAAGTTCTCCGAACATCGAGGCGAGCGGCTTGCCCGGGGCGATCACGTCGGTCATGGCCAGCGCCGCGATCACCACGCCGAGGACAATCGCGACGGCCAGCCGACGACTCAAGGCCCGCACTTCCGGGTCCTCGCCGTCGTCAGGGACAGGCGCAGCAGGCGCGGCCGACCGAGTCCCGGTGAGGTAGCCGTCCGGGTCCGCAATGAATCGCCTGTGGCATGTCTCGCCACAGAAGCGGTAGGTGGTGCCGGAGTGTTCGTGCGAGCTGGGGGCGTCGGGTGCGATTGTTTGACCGCACACGGGGTCGGTCACGACCGGCGCAGACGGGTCCGGCCCGAGGGGGGTGGTCATGGGCGTGGTCCAGCGGGTGGAGTTGTCGTGGATAGTACCCGGACCGTCGCCCGAACGCCAAAACGAAACAGGCCCGGCGGTCGGATGACCACCGGGCCGTGGAATCAGAACCCGATCGCGGAGGGACCGGGCCGCGACCGCTTAGCGGTTCAGATAGGAGAAGTAGGTGCAGGGGGGCTGGTTCAGCCCGCCGGTGCCGACCGGGGCGATGGCGCAGTTGCCGCGAATCCGGTCGAGGAGACCACACCCGCTGCTACCACCGCACCCGCCGCCCAGCCCGTTGCCGCACTTGTTGCCCGGGTTGAAGAACTGGTTGCAGCCACCGAACAGGAACGTCTTCTCGGAGGCACAGCTCCCGCACCCAATCGGGTTGGCACACCCCTCACCGATGGAGGCCTTGTGGAACAGCCCGCCGCCGTTGCGGCCGTGCTTGCGGCCCTTGGCCGAGTCGCAGGCGTTATCGCACCCGCCGCAGTCGCCGCCGGCGATCGGGGCCGGGGCGACGGCGTGCGGGGCCGCCAACGTGGGCGCCGGCTGGACCGGTGCGACCACGACCGGGGCCGCCACCGCCGGCACGCCGCCGGGCGCGGTCGGCATCTGCTGCGGCGCCTGGGCGGACGCCGCCCCCACGCCGCCGACCACCCCGAGTACCGCCGCCAGAATCATCCGCCGAATCCTTGGACACATAGCAAGATCCCTCTCGAAGTTAATCGCACCGGCCGGGAGGTCCGTCACGGTAGACTCACCATCGGTGACGGACCGGACCGCCCATCGGGGAAAGGGAACGGACCGGGGAATTGGTGAAGTGATGACGGTCCAGTCCCGACAGGCGTGGCGGTCGGGCCGGCGAATCGGGGCCGCGCGGCTGGGTAAATTGTGACGGGCAGTTCTTGTCGATCGGACCGTGACGAATCGACACGTCCTAAGTGAGCTGACTCAACCGCTCCAATAACCGGCCGTAGTCGGTGGTGCGGTCGTGCCACTCGCCGGCCCGGCGCATCCGACGGTTCGGCCAGTTGACCAGGTTCAGGTGGTCCCCGGTCCAGACGTCGGTCTGCTCGCCCCAGGTTGCCGACGCCAGAGACACCAGCCCATCGTTGGCCCCCTCGGACCGGCCGATGATCCCCGCGGACAGATAGTACTCCGGCCCCAGCCAGGGCTTCTCGCACACCCCGGCGACGGAGAAGTACCGCACCGTCGGCGCGTCCGGCACCCGCTCGTTGAACCGGCGGCAGGAGTCGGTCGTCAGGTCGAAGAAGGCATCGGCCGGCACCCCCGCGGTCCGGAACACGGGGCACAGAAGCCGCGCCAGCCGTCGCACGCCCCAGTCGGCGAACGTCGTCCCCCGGTGCGGGGTGCCGACGGTCGTCAGCGACAGCACCTGCCGGTCCATCCCGAGCCGGGAAATCATGTATCGGGCGTCCAGCCCGCCCATGCTGTGCCCGATGACATGCACCGGATCGCTACCAACCTCAGCGCGGATGAACGACTTGAGTTGGGCGGCCCGCGCGGTGATGCTGGCGGTCGCGCTGACCCGTGTGGCGAGTACCCGGTTGCCGGCCGCCTCAAGCCCCCGCCGGATGCCGGGGAAGTACTCCACCACCGGCCGCCGGCAGACGAGAACACGGTCGAACCCGCAGAGCCCGTGCGCCAGCACGACAGGGGCGGTCAGTTTCGGGATGGGGTCGGCCAACGTTACTCCTCAGCTACCGCGGAAAACCTGTGTCCTGGAGAGTCGCCCCCCTCCGGTGTGGGAACGGGTCGCGCATGGCCGCGGGGGAGGGGGATCGTTACCATGAGCGCCGGCTAACACGTAGCGATCACACTTAGCACCTACACGGAACCTTCGCAATGACAATCCCCGTGGCGCAGCCGGGCAAGACCCGGATCGGATGGATCGGCACCGGGGTGATGGGCCGGTGGATGTGCCAGCATTGCGTATCGAAGGGCTACGCCGCCACGGTCTACAACCGCAGCAAGGAGAAGGTACAGCCGCTGCTGGACCTCGGCGCGGCCTACGCTGACACCCCGAAGGCAGTGGCCGAACAGTCCGACGTGGTGTTCGCCATCGTCGGCTTCCCGAAGGATGTCCGCGAGGTGTTCCTCGGACCGGACGGGGCGCTGGCCGGCAGCAAGCCGGGCACGGTCCTGGTGGACATGACCACCAGCGAACCGACCCTGGCCCGGGAGATCCACGCGGCGGCGCAGGCGAAGGGCGTCCACGCCCTGGACGCGCCGGTCTCCGGCGGCGACGTGGGCGCGAAGAACGCGGCACTGTCCATCATGATCGGCGGCGACAAGGAAGTAGTAGACGCCGTGTCGCCGCTGTTCGAGTGCATGGGCAAGACGATCGTCCACCAGGGCGAGCCGGGCGCGGGCCAGCACACCAAGATGGTCAACCAGATCCTGATCTCGTCGAACATGATCGCGGTCTGCGAGGGGCTTCTGTACGGGTACAAGGCGGGGCTGGACCTGGAGACGGTGTTCAAGTCGGTGTCGGTCGGGGCGGCCGGCAGTAAGGCACTGGAGGTGCTGGGGCCGCGGATGCTTCAGCGGAACTTCGAGCCGGGCTTCTACGTCGAACACTTCATCAAGGACATGGGCATCGCGCTCGCCGAGGCCGAGCGGATGAACCTGAGCCTTCCTGGGCTTGGACTTGCGAAGCAACTCTACGAGGCGGTCCGCGCACAGGGGTACGGCCGCAAGGGGACGCAGGCTCTCCTGATGGCACTGGAGAAACTGAACAACATCCAGCGATAGGTCCGATGCGGAGCGAACTGGACAAGATGCTGGCCGGGGAACTGTACGACCCGCTCGACGCGGAACTCGTCCGCGCCCGGGACCGCGCCCGGGACCTGTGTCAGGATCTCAACGCCACTCGTGAGGCCGACCGGGAGGTCCGCCGCCGCATCCTGACCGACCTGTTCGGCGCGGGCGGGGCGTCGGTCTGGATGCAGCCGCCGTTCTACTGCGACTACGGATCGAACATCCTGCTCGGGGAGCGGGTGTTCTTCAACTTCAACTGCGTGGTACTGGACGTCTGCCGGGTGACGATCGGGGACTTCACCCTGTTCGGTCCGGCTGTGCAGATCTACACCGCCACTCATCCGATGAACGCCGAACTCCGCCGGAAGCAGGAGTTCGGCAAGCCCGTGACACTCGGGTCGGACGTGTGGGTCGGCGGCGGGGCGATCATCTGCCCGGGTGTCACCGTCGGTTCGAAGACCGTCATCGGGGCCGGCAGCGTGGTCACCCGGGACCTGCCCGACGGGGTGTTCGCCGCCGGCAACCCGTGCCGGGTGATCCGGGAAATCACCGAATGATGTTCGTTTATGTGTTGGGCCGTCCGTCACGGATTGTAACGGTGTAGTTGGGTCGGTGCTAGACCGGGTCCGGTGGGCTAGGTAAACTGGTCGAATTAGTCCGGCTGTTCTTTTTCTCTGGCCGGGGTCTCCGAATCGTCAGCGGGGTGAATCATGACGACCCGTCGCCCGGGTTTGACGCTGATTGAATTGCTGGTAGTCGTCGCCATAATCGCGGTCTTGATTGGTCTGACCTTCCCGGCCGTACAGCGGGTCCGGGCCTCGGCGGCCCGGGCACAGTGTACCAACAACCTGCGACAACTCGGCCAGGCCACCACCCAGTTCTACGTCGCCCAGGGTCGTCTCCCCTACGCCGGCGGGCCGCGGTCGGCGGCACCGGCCGGCAAGGTTCCGTTCGACGGGACTGCCCACTTCTTCCTCCTGGGCTACCTCGGCGAGGGTGGTAAGCAAGACATCATCACCGACGCGGCGACCCAGTACCGGCAGTCGTGGTGGGTCGGGTGCTGGCCGTACCTCACGCCGCGGGTCTCCAGCCCGACCGACACGGTGGCCAACATCCGCAACCACCCGGCGAGCGTCCCGCCGCCCGTCTTCCGCGACCCCGCCGACCAGCAGGCGCCCGGCGGCGTTCTGCCCGGTCCCGGCGGCAGCCTGCTGGGCGTGACCGGCTACGCGGCCAACGTGGCGGCCCTGGGGCACGTCGAGTACGAGTCGAAGCCGGCGCGAATCCCGGAGTCGTTCCCGGACGGGCTGGCGTCCACGGTGTTGTTCGCCGAGCGATCGCTGACGTGCGGCGGCGTTTCCCCGGTGTGGCTCCGGACGCGGGCAGACTGGTCGGGACCGATGTTCGCTCTGCGGGACAACCTGACCAATCAGCCACGGGTACTCCCGCCGCAGTTCCGACCGGGCGACACCGATTGCAACCCGTACACCGTCCAGGCCGGCCACCCGGGCTGCCTGATGGTCCTGCTCGCCGACGGGGGCGTCCGGCCGATTGGGGAAGGTGTCTCGGCGGCAACCTGGCAGGCCGCGGTCCTCCCCGCCGACGGCCAGAGGCCCCTCATCGACTGGTAGGGCGGCTGCTCACTATCGTATTACGCGGCCAATGGAACCGGTTGATTAGCCGGGCCGGTCGAGTTCCTCGGCGAACCTGGCCACAGCCTGCTCCAGGTGGCCGATCGGCGCATCGAGCCCCGCCTCACCGCGGGCGGCGGTATCCTGCAGCGCCCTGGCCGAGTCGGCGGCGGCGGTCGCACCCAGTACAGCCAGTGTCCCCTTCAGGGCGTGGGCCAGTTGCCGGACCCCCTCACTCCGGCCGGCTTCGGCCGCCGCCTTCAACTCCGTCAGTTGCTCCGGCCACCGCTGAAAGAACAGGTCTGTCAGATCGCGTAGAAACATCTCGTCCCCGCACGCCTGCCGCAGTGCCTCGGCCCGGTCGAACACCGGCGCCGGCGGGGGCGTCCGGGCCAGCCCCTCCAGCACCCGGTACAGGTCCTCCTTGCGGACCGGTTTCGACAGATACTCGTCGCACCCGGCGGCGAGGCACCGGTCCCGGTCCTCGGTCATCGCGTACGCCGTCAGCGCGATCACCGGAACCCGTCGGCCGGTCCCGCGCTCGCGCTCCCGCAACTGAGTGGTCGCGGTCAGCCCGTCCATCTCCGGCATCTGCACGTCCATCAGCACTGCGTCGAATGTCTCCGCGGCGAGGTGGTCCAGCGCTTCTCGCCCGGTAGAGGCCGTGACGGCCTTGTGGCCTCGGATCTCCAGCATCCGCACGAACAGCCGCTGGTTCACGTCCTGGTCTTCCGCCACCAGCACCCGTAGCGGTCGGGTCGGGGGCGGCGAGGCGGCGCATGCTGGCGCGGCGCCCACAGGGGCCGCCTTCGGGACGGATGAGACGGCGGCGGTGAAGTGGAATCGACTCCCCTCGCCGACCTCGCTCTCCACCCAGATGCGCCCGCCCATCAGCCCGACCAGTCCCGACGAGATGGTCAGCCCGAGTCCGGTCCCGCCGTACCGTCGCGCGACCGACCTGTCTGCCTGGGCGAACGCCTCGAATATCGCCCGCTGTCGGTCCGCCGGGATGCCGTTGCCGGTGTCCGTGACGGTGAAGTGGAGAAGTATGGTCGTGGTACCTGGCCCCGAGTCCTGGCTCATCCCTCCGTCCTGATCCCGCACCCGTTCCACCGAGACGGACACCTCGCCGTGGTCGGTGAACTTGATGGCGTTGCCAACCAGGTTGACCAGCACCTGGCAGAGCCGGCCGCGGTCGCCGATCAGGTCGTCCGGGACGTCCGGTGCGACCCGGCAGGTGAAACTGAGCCCCTTCTGGTCGGCCCGAACAGCCTGCGGCCGGCTGGCTGCGTCGAGGGACTCCCGCAGCCGGAAGGGGGAGTGGTCCAGCTCCAGTTTGCCGGCCTCCACCTTGGAAACGTCGAGGATGTCGTTGACGATCCGCAGCAGAGCCTCCCCGGATTCCTTGACCGTCCGCAGGTACTCCCGCTGCTGAGAGGTCAGGTCGGTGTCGAGTGCCAGCTCCGTCATCCCGAGGATGCCGTTCATCGGGGTGCGGATCTCGTGACTCATGCTGGCCAGGAAGTCGCTCTTGGCGCGGCTGGCGGCCTCGGCCGCGACCCGGGCCTGGCGCAGCTCCTCCTCGACCGCCTTCCACGCGGTCACGTCGGTGTGCGATCCGGCCATGCGGTACGGCCGGCCGGACTCGTCCCACATCGCCACCCCGCGTGTGTACACCCACCGCCAGGAGCCGTCCTTGTGCCGCATCCGCACCTCCAGTCCGTAGTGCGGGGCTTGCCGGGCCTGATACGCCTGCAAGGTGGCCTCGGCGCGCGGCAGGTCGTCTGGGTGGACCAGCCGCCGCCACTCGTCGATCCGACCGGCGACCTCGTCATCGGCGTACCCGAGCATCGCCTTCCAGCGCGGCGAGTAGTACACCTCGTCGGTCCGCAGGTCCCAGTCCCAGATGCCGTCCTCGGACCCGCGGACGGCCAGTTCGAACCGCTCCTCACTGGCCCGCAGCCGGTCCTCGACCCGGCGGCGCTCCTCGACCCCGTCGGCCATCCGGCGGATGGCCTCGGCGAGTTCGCCGGTTCGAACCGCGACCCGCTGCTCCAGGGTGGCGTTGAGCGCGGCGATTTCCTCCTCGGCTTTGCGGCGGTCAGTGAGGTCCACGAACACGCCCGCGATCCGTGTCACCGACCCGCCCGGGTCGCGGACCGACACCGCGTACACCAGCGCCCAGATGATCGACCCGTCCTTGCGAAGATAGCGCCGCTCCGCCTGGTAGCTGGCCAACTCCCCGCGGCAGAGGCGGTCGAACTGCCCGGTCGCCCGGTCCTGGTCCTCTGGAGGGATCGTGTCGCGGACGGTGATCCGCGTCGCCTCGTCGCTGGTGTATCCGAGCATTCGACAGAAGGCGTCGTTGACCCGGACGAACCGACCGGTGGCGGCGTCGGCCTCGGCCATGCCGACAGTGGACGTCTCGAAGAATGCCCGCAGATGCTCCTCGCCGGCCCGGAGGGCCAACTCGGCTCGCCGGTGGTTGGCGGCGTTGCGCACGACCGCGGCCAGGGCGGTCAGACCGCCCAGCAGGAGTGCGAACTGGGACAGGCGTGTCTGCCCGACGGCCTCTGCCCCGGCGGCGGCCACCAACAGGCCGACGGCCAGGGCGATGCCGATTCGGGCACTTGGCAGCAGAGACAGCATTCCGACACCCGGCCGACGTGAGGTTCGCGTTCCTTCCCGGCCGGTTCGGCAGCCGACCGGCCGGCCGTCGTCCTGTACGATGTGGAAGCCGAGCAAGATCGTAACCTGCGGAGGACGGCATGACCAGACGGTGCCGGCAAGTGCTGTTCCTGATCGTGGCGTGTTGGGCGATGGGTTGCGGGTCGTCGGCCCCGGTCCCGCCCGCGTCCGGGCCGAGTTCGGTTGAGGTCGAGGGGTTGCACAACGTCTACCGGCTCTCCGACCGGCTCTACAGCGGCAGCGACCCGCGGGGCGACGCCGGGTTCGCGGCCCTGCACGCGCTGGGGGTGAAGACCATCATCTCCGTGGATGGCGCGACCCCGGACGTGCCCGCCGCCGGCCGACATGGGATGCGCTACGTCCACGTCCCGGTCGCGTACGACGGCATCCCGCGCGAAAAGGCATGGCGGATCGCCAAGGCGGCGCGGGACCTGCCCGGGCCAGTGTATGTTCATTGCCATCACGGCCAGCACCGCGGCCCGGCGGCGGCGGCGTGCGTGTTACTGGCGCTCGACCCGGGTTTCACCCGGGAGGCCGCCGCGGCGTGGCTGAAGCAGGCTGGCACTGATCCCAGGTATCGCGGGCTGGTCGAACTCCCCCGGACGTTGCCGCGGCCGGCCGCGGCCGACCTCGACGCAATGCCGGCCGACTTCCCACCGGTCGTCGCCGTGCCGGACCTGACGCGGCTGATGGTCGCGATCGACGCCCGCTGGGATCACCTCAAGGCGGCGAAGGCGGCCGGGTGGAAGACGCCGCCGGAGCACCCCGACATCGACCCGCCGCACGAGGCGGTACAACTGGCGGAGTTGTACCGCGAGGCGGGCCGGATGCCGGACGTGACGAGCCGCGGCGGGGAATTCCTGGCGTTACTCCGGGAAGCGGAGTCGGCGGCCGGAGAACTGGAAGGGGCGCTTCGGGATAATCACGGCGTGGCACAGGCGGCGTTCGAGCGGTCGCAGGCGCTCTGTACGAAGTGCCACGATCGGTGCCGGAACTGATCCGCCACGCGGCCCCCGGCGTGGGGTTGACCCCGGTCGCGGGTGGGGCTATACCCGCCGGCCGGATTGGGGAGTCCGAAGTCGGCGATTGAGTTAGGGGGAATGCCGATGACCCGTTCGATGAAGCTGGCAGCGCTCGCCGGGGCGCTAACCATCCTGACCGTCGGTCCCGGGTGCGGGATGTTCGACGGGTACTGCGACGACTGCGACACCGGTAGCCACAGCGCCGAATACCAGCGCGACGGCCTCCCGACGCCCCGCGACGTCGGGGCCCAACCGCCCAGCGACTTTACCCCCGGGGCTTCCGCTCCGATGGGGGCCGGGGTCTACCCCGGCAGCGCCCCGAAGTAACCGGATATTCGTTTCGGGACCGGGGGTCGGTCGGGCGGAACGCGCCCGTCACTCGACCGACTTCTTCCCCTGGTTGCGGTCATACCATCGTCGCAGGTCCGCCTCGCACCGGGCCAGGCCGCGCCGCGCCAGCGTGAAGGTTGCCAGAGCGGTCAGCCCGAACCCGATCGCCCACGCCGCCGTCAGCCCATCGCGAAGCGGCAGATAACACAGACTTGTCGGGACGAGAGCCGCCGCTGCGTCCAGCTTCAGTCGAAGTAGCCCGAACAGCAGAAGTGGAAGCCCGATCGTCACCAGTGACGCCACGCCGTTGGACTGGTTGCCGGCCGCGAACGCCCGGAACCCGACGGCGAACGAGAACGCCCACAGCACCGCTCCGCCCGCCACCGCGGCCAGTACCTCGGCCCAGCCGTTCCGCCCGGACAGGCCCAGCGCCAGCCACAGCAGCCCGGCCCCAAACAGGTAGCCGTGGCCGCGCCGCCACGCCGCCGCCAGCGAGGCGTGCCAGTAGTCGGCACCCGTCAACTCGGTCAGCAGCAGTAGCTCCAGCCGGCGGCAGCGGTCCGGGACGGTCGAGTCCCAGAGCCCGTATTGAAAGACTGCCGGGACCGCGGCCATGACGACCAGTCCGGTGGCGATCGCCGGGGCACCGCCCCACCCCTCGAACAACTGGAACACCAGCCGCCCCATCCACGCCGGCCAGTCGTCCCCGGCCACGATGTACGCCGCGTACAGCAGTGCAAACCCGCCCGCCAGCCACAGGTTCACCCGCCCGCTGTACTCCATCACCCGCCGGACCGCCCACCACGACAGCGGCCGGTCGCCGATCCGCTCTAGCTCCGACGCGCGGTCCCAGCTCACCGGCCGGTAGTGTCGGTCGTGGAAGTGCCCCCGCAGTCGGCAGGCCGCCCGCATCCCGGTCAGCCCGATCAGCCCCAGGGCGAACAGGTGCAACAGCTCGAACCGCTCCCAGGCGAGCCAGTCCACCCGGTCCGGGGCGAACCAGTACCGCACCACGCCGAACGGGTTCAGAGTGTGGAGCAGGATGATCCCGTCGAAGAGGAACTCACCGACTGACTCCGGCACCGCAGTCAGCCACAACCGCAGGTTCTCCCCGGCGACGATGCCGACCACCAGGTAGACCATCACGCCGGCGAGGCCGACCAGTTCCCCGAGTCGGCGGACGATCAGCGGTTCGTAGACCCACGCGGTCAGGCCCAGGCCCGCGACGACGCCCCACACGAACGGCATGACGGCCAGCGGGACCAGGTCCGCGGGCTGGACCGTGCCGGTGAACACCAACCCGCCAAGAACCGGCAGCCCGGCCAGCCACACCAGCGCGAACCGACTCACCCCGACCAGGGCTTCGGCAAGAAACACCCCGCGCGGCTGCACCGGCGAGGTGAGCAGAAACTCTAGCGCCTGGCTCTTGGGGAGCTGCGTCAGCCGCCAGCCGATCAGGGCCGCCCCCTCGACCAATCCGAGGACCAGGAGCAGGTAGCCGGCGGTGGTGAGCGCTCCGGGAGACGTGGCGGCGTAACACAGCCCGGCGACCATCAGCACGTGGGCGACGGCCAGCCGGCGGAACGCCAACTGCCGGCCCGGGGCGAGCATCGCGGCGGCAAAGAACGGCTTGAGCATCGGGAACGGGAGGCAGAGAGAACAGCGGCGAGCCCGAGCCTCACTCCGACTTAGTAGCCGTTGTGAAGCTTGTACTGTCGGGATTTCGTCACCTCGGACGAGTCGCCCGAAGTCTTCCGGACCCGGACCGCTCCTTCCGAGTTGCGTTCGATCCGCAAGTCGAGGGCGGTCAGCAGTGCGGCCATCAGGTCCAGGCAGGTCGGGTAGCGGTTCTGCGGGATCGGCGAGAGGGCGCGGGCCAGGACCGGCCGCTCGGCCGGTGTGAGCAACGACAGATCGGGCTCGGGCCGGTGGTAGTTCTTGAGCTGGTCTTTCGGGGGCGGAGGCGGGTACGGAAACGTTCCGGTCCGCTGGACGTGGTAGGTGACGGCGAAGCTGAACTGGTCGCTCCACTCCGACAGGTTCCCCTGGAATACCTCCGGCGGGCAATACTCGGCCGTTCCCTGGCGGTGGCATGGCGTCACCGGGCCGGAGGTCGGTGTCGCCAGCCCGTAGTCGGCCAGCCGGGCGCTGTCCCCGACCAGCAGGACGTTGTTCGGCTTGATGTCGCCGTGCTGTAGCCCGACCAGCCGGCCCTCGATGCGGTGCCGCCGGGCGTTGAGGAAGTCCAGCGCCTGGGCCACCTGGAACAGGTACTGGCACAGCTTCTCCGGCTCGATCTGGCGTTCGAACTCCTCGATATACAGCTCCAGCAGGTCCAGCAGCGAGGCGTCGGCCAGGTCCATCGCGATGACGATGCACCCGGGCAGCGACCAGACCTGACGGATCCGCAGCAGGTTCGGGTGGTCGAGCGTTTGGATTGCCTGAAGGGATCGCAGCTCACGGGCCGTGGTGCCGGCGTTGGCGCTGGACATGAACTTCAGGGCGACGCGCTCGCCGGCCGAGGACTGTGCCTCCCAGACGTTCGCGAACCCTCCCACGCCCCGCAGCCGCAGGAGCTGGTAGCCGGGCATCGGCACGGCCCCGGCCTCTGGCACGAAGACCAGAGGCGGGGCATTCCGGGCCGACGACCGGGGGTTCAAGCGGTGCGGGGGCAAGACCGGGCCTCCTCCCGGGCATCGTTCAGGCGGGATCATAAACCGGGACTTGGAAGGCCCCGCCGCTGCCAATGATCGACCGCTGCCGAACTCTAGCACACGGTCTGAAACTACGTCGTCAACCGTTCAGCCGGGAATACGACCAGCCCAGAGGGCGGCCGTCGCGGTAGGGCATCACCCCATGAAACCTGGGGAAAGTGCTGTCGAACACAAGGGGCAGAAAATGTCGGTCGCCTTCCCAGAGTGGCAGCGAAAGCACGTCGCCGACCGGCACCCACTCCAGAGTGCCCTCGTGGTTGCCAGTGGGTGGCGTCCCGGAGAACTGGGTGACGCGGAAGATGAATCCGAACCAGTCTTCGCCGCCTTTGCCGAACCCCGGCCAGGAGATGGTGCCGGCGAGGTGCAGTTCATCGCACTCGATGCCGGCCTCCTCACGGACCTCCCGGCGGAACCCGGCGACCACGTCCTCGGTCGGGTCGAGCTTGCCGCCGAGCCCGTTGTATTTGCCGAAGTGCGGGTCCTCCGGCCGGGCGTTGCGGTGGATAAGCAGCACCCGCTGCCTGTCTGGCGAGAAGATGTACCCGAGCGTGGCGAGGATCGGGGTGAAGGGCATGTCATTCGAAGCTCGGCGGGTCGCGGTACTCGGCGATGATCTTCCGCACGGCCTTCACGTCCTCCTCGGAGACACCCTCGCGCCGGCGGTAGCGGCGCTCCAGCGCGTCGAGCAGCGTTTCCCACATGTCGCGGGTGACGTGGGCGGGAACGGTCCAGTTCTCGCGGCGGCGGAACCGCACCTTGAAGAGCCACTCCCGGGCGAACTTCTCGACCGAGACGAACCGCTTTTCGCCGGTGTCCGGGTCGGTGTCGGTCCACTGCACGTCAACAGACATCGGCGGTAACCCGGTGGAGGAGGCTCGTAGAATCAGGATAGCGGACACCGCTCCGGAGTTCAGGGACGACGCCCATGCTCATAGCGTAATCTATTTCATGGACGCCTATCACGGATACCCGGTCTGCACATGCCGCCCGCTTCTGCGGCTCAAGATACGGGGGCTGGCAGTAGTGGAAACGCGACGGCCCGGGGGCACATCATCCCCGGGCCGTGCGAGCCCGAAGCCCACTCAGGCTGATCCGATTCCTAGCGCGGCCGGCCGGGCGGATCAAGGGTCAGCCACCGGTCGCGTCTCCGTGGCCGAGCTGGGCCATCAGGGCGGGCCGGGCCCTGGCCTTGTCCTCCAACTCCGACAGCCGGATCCACTGCTCCTCGGTCGGGGTGACGCCGGTGGCCAGGTACTCCCGGAGCTGGTCGTAGTTGACGGCGTCGATCATGAACTGCATCCGCGGGGTCAGCCCGGGCTGCGTCGTCAGCGGGAACAGCTTCGGGCTCATGTACTCGGCCAGGGTCATGGTCGGGATCCTCTCGATCACCTTTCGGCCAGGTCGATGTACCGCCCGCTCACCCCGAGCTGCTGCCCGAGTTGGTCGCGGGTCTTGCCTGTTGCCGGGATCGGTGGTGGAACTGGTTCCACCACCGATT
>DATLIF010000110.1:0-19301 GCA_035539575.1 Fimbriiglobus sp.
GCGCGCGGCGGCATCGACCGCGACGAGGATCGCGGGGTCGCCGACCGCGAGCGCGGCGCCGCCCGAAGCGCGCACCGCGCGCAGGATCAGGAAGTCGCCGACCGCGCGCGGCACGCGGATGCCCGCGGCGACGGTCGCGGCGTCCTCCCAGCGTTCGGCATGCTCCTCGCCCGCTTCATAGGCGCGGACGATCGGGGCGCAGCCCGAGGCCTGCACCGCATACATGCGCGGGCGCTTCGCGCCGATCCAGCCGAGCGCCTCCAGTTCGTCGAAGGCCTTCCACATGCCGATGAGGCCGGTGCCGCCGCCGGTCGGGTAGAGGATCACGTCCGGCAGCCGCCAGCCGAGTTGCTCGGCCAGCTCCAGGCCCATCGTCTTCTTGCCTTCGAGGCGGTACGGCTCCTTGAGCGTGGACAGGTCGAACCAGCCCATGCGCTCCGCGCCGTCGCGGACGATCTTGCCGCAGTCGTGGATCAGGCCGTTGACCCGGAACGCCTTCGCCCCGTACAGGTACGGCTCGAACTGGTTGACCGCCGGCGTGTCTGCCGGCATGAAGACGAAACACTCGATCCCGGCGCGGGCGGCGTACGCCGCGGCGGCCCCGCCGGCGTTGCCGGCGGTCGGCAGCGCCACCCGCTGGACGCCCAGCCACTTCGCCAGGCTGATTGCCGTGGTCATGCCCCGGCTCTTGAAGCTGCCGGTCGGCAACTGCGACTCGTCCTTGACCCACAGTCGCGACAGCCCGAGTTGCTTCCCGAGTCGGGGACATGCCAGAAGCGGCGTCATCCCCTCGCCGAGCGTGACCGGTTCGGCGTCGAGGGGCAGCGGCAGGAGTTCGCGGTAGCGCCATAGGCTCGGCGGCCGCTTGGCGATGTCGGCGGGTGTGACCGCGGCGCGGACCCGGTCGAGGTCGTAGCGCGCGACGATCGGCCGCCCGGCGTGGGTGCCGAGCAGTTGCCCGAACTCGAACCGGGTGCCGTCGATGGCCCCTTCGAGGTGGGAGACGAAGTGCGTCATCCCAGCAGTCTATTCGGCCGGCAGCGGGAGCGGCTCCTCCGCCGTGTACAGCATCGGGTCGCCCGCCTCCGTCGCCCCCAGCACCAGGGTCCGCCCGTCCGCCAGCTCGGCGGCCAGATCGACCCCGTTCCGGGACGTGAGGTCGGCGCCGTAGAACCCGTCGTACAGCGGTGTGACCTCGCCCCCGGCGACCAGCGCGGCGCCGCCGAACGCGGCCACCCGCGGCGCGCCGCCGGCCCCGGCCCCGGCCGCCACGTCGGCCCGGCCGTCGAAGTCCAGGTCCTGCGCCGCCACGCTCACCCCGCTGCGGAAGTTCGGGTCGGCGAACGCGAAGAAGTCCGCCACCAGCCGGGCCGGGTTAGCCGCGTTGCTGAGCAAGCCCCAGCCGTCGAAGACGGCCACCCGCGGCCCGCCGCCGTTGCCCGCCCCGACGATCAGGTCCAGCCGCCCGTCCCCGTTGACGTCCCCGACCGCGATCGACGCGCCGCCGCGGTAGTTGCCGTCGTCGGGGAACGCGAAGAAGTTGTCCCGCTGCACGAGCCGGCCGGCCTCGAAGGCGAATACCTGGATGCGGGCCGACCCGCCATCGTTCGGAGCGGTGACGACCTCGGCCCGGCCGTCCCCGTCCAGGTCCGCCAGGAGCGCGGCGATCCCGCCCATGAACGACGCCTCGTACGGGGCGAACCCGTCCACCGGAACTGACCCGTCCGAATCGCTCACGATCTGGAACTGGGACCCCTCCACGGCGAGGGTGTCGTCGGTCCCATCCCCGTCCAGGTCGGCCGTCGGAAGCGGACCCGGCACCGGGGCCGGCGGTTCAGGCGGGCTCGGTAGAGGCGCGACGGGCGGCAAAGGCGGGGCGGGCGGTTGAGGCGTCATGGGCGGCGGAGTCCACGGCGGGGTCTGCGGAGGCTGCTGGGGGATCGGGGTGCCGCCCTCCACCAGCATCACCATCGCCAGGTCGGACGAGCCGATGCTCCCCACCATCCCGACGAGGGCCACCCGGCCGTCCGGCAGGGCGGCGATGGCGACTGAACTCTCCGCGTTGCTCGTGGCCGAGTTGAGTGGAACGGCCAGGTGTTCCCAGCCGCCGGTGAAGTCCGTGTCGGTGGAGCCGTCCGGGCGCAGGGCCGCGACTCCGAAGTCCCAGTTCATCCACTCGGTGTAGGTGGTCCCGCTGACGAACACGCGGCCGGCGGCGTCCAGCGCCAGCCCGAAGTGTGGGAGGATGTCCCCGACGACGAACCCGAACAGGTCGCGCCGGCCGTCCCCGTCGAAGGTCGTGTCGTAACTGCCATCGACGTTCAGCCGGGCGATGGTGAGGGCGCCCGAGTAGCCGTCCGGCGAGTAGGCGTGGTTGCTCAGCGCCAGGGCGACGATCCGTCCGTCCGGCATCACCTCGACTGCATGCACGCTCGCGTACGGGACGCCCGGATAGACCGCCGGGTCCCGCTGACCCAGCCCCAGCGGTAGGATCCCGTCGCCGTCGAATGTGGTGTCGAGGGTGCCGTCTGCGTTCAGCCGGACCACCACTCCGTCGTTGCCGCCGCCGATCGGGACATCACTCCCGGCCGGGACCGTTCCGCCGAGCACCACCCGCCCGGCCGCGTCCACGGCCACGTCCGCGACATCGACGGAACCCGAAATCAGATGCCCGCCAGCGTGTACAAAGGCCTCACCGTTGCTGCCGAACGTCGGGTCCGGGACGCCGTCCACGGTTAGCCGGGCGACCGCCCAGACGGTCTCGGCCGTCGCGGCTAGCACGACCGACCCGCCCGGCCCGGCGGCCATCCCCTCGAACCACGAGAACGACCCTCCGCTGGAAGCCCGGGCCAGTCCGCCGGCTCCGTAGGTGGCGTCGAGTGTGCCGTCCGGGTTCAGTCGGGCGGCCACGAAAAAGCGGGACTGGTAGCCCATAGACTCGTCGATCGCGACCGTCCCGACGACGATCCGGCCGTCCGCCTGGACGACCAGTTCCGCCTCGTCGAAGTAGGTCCAGCCGGGCAACGATGGGATCGCGGCGAACCCGTTCGCGCCGAACGCGGCGTCCGGGGTGCCGTCCGGGTTCAGCCGGATCACGCCGAACGCACTGTTCGGGAAACTCATCACGTTGCCCGTGACCGGGACGAGCAGGTCGCCGTCGGGCAGAGGAACGACCTGGTGACCGATGCCGACGCCGGGCAAGTCCGTGCCGATGAACCGGCCGCCGTCGCCGAACGACGGGTCGAGGCCGTAGGCCGGGACCGCCCGGTCTTCGAGGGGTTCAACGCGGAGTCGAGGGCGGGGGACGGGTCGGGTCATGGCAGTCCTGAAACAGATAACGGCCGGTGGTAGCCGGGGATATCGAACCGGGCACAGTTAACGGGCTGAGAGCCGTATAAATCCGGTGGACGGTCCACCGGCAGGTAGGAATATGAACTGTATACGGTTCGGGTCGGCGCGGGAAGTCGCATCGGAAGTAAAAGCGGGGGCAGGTGTGTCACCCGCCCCCGCCGGGCATGGCTTGCGATGCCGCGCCAGCCTTATGACCGGACCAGCTTCGCGTAGTCCTCTTGCAGCCCCTTCGTGACCGGGCCGACCGGGTACTCGTGGCGGTCGATCGCGGACAGCGGCGTCACCTCGACCGCGGTGCCGGTGATGAACGCCTCCTTCGCCCGGCCCAGCTCGTCCGGCCAGATCTCGCGCTCGACCACCTTCAGCCCCTTCTCGCGGGCCAGCCCGATCACCGTCTGGCGGGTGATGCCGTTGAGGATGCACTCCGGGGTCGGTGTGTGCAGTTCGCCATCGATCAGCAGGAACAGGTTGGCGCCGGTCGCCTCGGCGACGCGGCCCTTGTAATCGAGCATCAGCGCGTCCTGGTAGCCGGCCGCCAGCGCCTCGTCCTTGGCCAGGGTGCAGATGACGTAGAGCCCGGCACACTTGCTGCCGGCCGGCGACGACTCCGGGCTGGGCCGCTTCCACTTCGCGGTGACGAGCTTGATCGCCTTCAGCTCGTAGTAGGCGCCCCACGGGAACGCCGAGATCATGACGTGGACCTTGGTCCCGATCGCGGAGACGCCGATCACCTCCGCCCCGCGCCAGGCCAGCGGCCGGACGTAGCCGTCTTGCAGCCTGTTCTCGGCGATCACCTGTTTCGTGGCGGCGTCCAGCTCCTCGGTCGAGTACGGCAGCTCGTAGCCGACCATCTTCGCGGAGTGGGCGAGCCGGCGGGAGTGCTCGGTGAGCTTGAACACCTTGCCGCTGTAGCAGCGGTCCCCCTCGAAGACGGCGTTGCCGTAGTGCAGCGAGTGCGTCAGGACGTGGACCTTGGCCTCGCGCCACGGGACGAGCTTGCCGTTGAGCCAGATCACCCCGTCGCGGTCATCGAATGGGAGAGACGGTCCGGCCACGTTCGCACCCTCCAGTTCGCTCGGGTCGGGCCGGCGGTCCCGGCCTCACGGTATCCTACCACGCGCCGGGTGCGGCGGCCCGCCTTACTCCGTCCAGGTGGCACCGTCGTCGCGGGCGTTCATGTGCCACCAGGTGTGCTGCGACACCGTGTCGCGGACGAACCGGACGCTGCCGTCGCACAGCGCCACCTGCACCCCGCCGGGGTGGCGGCTGCGGGCCTGAGCCTGCTGGAACGCGCACCCGGTGCACGCCCCCATCCCGCGGTCCCAGGCGTCCACCGACCCGGGGCCGATGTCGTCGGCCAGCGGGTCGCGGTTGTTCGGCGTCTTGCAGTCCCAGGTGGACTGACCAGCCAGCACGCTTCCGCCCGGTAGCCCCAGGGCCCACGTCCCCCGGGCGTCGGTCGCGGCCAGGGCCGACCCGACCCGCAGCTCCCCGAGCAGCACCGTGTTCGCCGTCCCGTCCTCGACCCGGTGCAGCGCCGCCCCCCAGTTGATGTACATCACCCCGCCGCCGCGGGTCGAGTTCGGCAGCCCGACCCACTCCTCGGTCCAGGTACTCGTCGGGCTGCGGCCGCCCTCGGTACTCCGCCAGCCGTCGCTGTCCGGCTGGTGGATGCCGAAGGCGTTGCACCCGTAGTTTCCCCGCGCCCAGTCCGGGAACCCGGGCACTCCCGGCCACGGCACGTCGCGCCCGGAGTCGGACGGGCACTCGAGCAGCTTGACCCGCTGCGTGCGGATCGCGCGCCAGCGGTCGTCTCCGGTCCGCGGGTACGCGGCCACGCTGTCGGCGACGGTGGCGTACAGGTTTCCCTGCTCGACGAACGGCAGGATCAGCACCAGCCAGTTCGGGCCGAAGTTCTCGGTCGCCAGGTTGGGGTGGCCGACTGCGTTCGGCCCGGTCCGCTTCATCAGCACCGCCGGGGGGAGCCTCCCGTTGGCGTCATGGTAGTTGTGGCAGGCGAGGGAGAGTTGCTTGAGGCTGTTGGCGCACTGTGTCCGCGCGGCGGCCTCGCGGACCTTCTGGACGGCGGGCAGCAGCAGCCCGATCAGGATCGCGATGATCGCGATCACCACCAGTAACTCAATCAACGTGAAACCGGGGCGAGTTCGAACGCGACTCATGACAGGGACTCCGACGGGCGTCGGGGCGAGCCGGCGAGGTGATGTGCCGCCAGTATCTATCGCATCGTCCGGGGGAACCGGACAAGACCAACTCAAATCGACTGCTGATAATCCTGTCGCCCGAGGGGTCCGATTGAGCAGGTTGCATTACTCTTCTAACTTTCCCATCATCTGGACGGCCGACGCTAACCCCTACCCGACAGTTCCCAGGCGTCAGACAGAGGGTCGCCTCAACCGCCTTCTCCACTTCCGAACTTCCCGAAATCGCCGTTCCTGGGTGCCGTTTCGCGGAATATACTTACCCCGCTGGAGTACGCCCCTCCGATCCCTCGACTGGCCGCGGCGGACCGCGGTTCGGGAGGGTCGTTCTCCATTTCCAAGGACGCTGCCTCGTAAGCGGTGCAAGGTGGACCATGGGCGACGCGACTAAACCGACCCCGACCCCGACGGCCACAATGAGCGGGGCCGACATCCTCGTTCACAGCCTCATCCGGCACGGGGTCGAGGTCGTATTCGCCTACCCCGGCGGCGCCTCCATGCCGATTCACCAGTCGTTGACCCGCGCCCAGGACAAGATTCGCACCATCCTCCCCCGCCACGAACAGGGCGGCGGGTTCATGGCCCACGGCTACGCCCGCACCACCGGCAAGGTCGGCGTGTGCATGAGCACCTCCGGCCCCGGCGCGACCAACTTCGTGACGTGCCTGGCCGACGCCAAGATGGACTCCGTCCCGGTGATCGCCATCACCGGGCAGGTGAACAGCGCGGTGATCGGCACCGACGCGTTCCAGGAGACCCCGATCATCGAGGTCTGCCGGGCCATCACCAAGCACCACTTCCTCGTCACCCGCACCGAGGACCTGCCGCGGGTCATGAGGGAGGCGTTCCACATCGCCACCACCGGCCGACCGGGGCCGGTCATCATCGACGTGCCCAAGGACATCCAGAACCGGCAAATCGTCCCCGACTGGGACGCCCCGATGAACCTGCCCGGCTACCGGCCGTTCCGCCGGGCGCCGCGCCAGGAACTTCAGCCGATCCTCGACGCCATCCGGGCGGCGAAGAAGCCGTTCGTCTACGCCGGCGGCGGCGTGGTCCACAGCGGCGCCAGCGCGTACCTGCGCGAGTTCGCCGAGCGGCTGGGCATCCCGGTCGGGCTGACCCTGCACGGGCTGGGCTGCTTCCCGTCGGACCACTACCTGTGCCTGCACATGCTCGGCATGCACGGCACCGTGTACTCGAACTACGCCATTAACGACGCGGACCTGCTGCTGGCGTTCGGCGTGCGGTTCGACGACCGGGTGACCGGCAAGCTGACCGAGTTCGCCAAGCACGGCAAGATCGTCCACATCGACATCGACAACTCGGAGATCCACAAGAACAAGGTCGCGCAGATCCCGGTCCACGGCGACCTGCGGGCGGCCCTGGAAGACCTGTGCGTGATGCTCCGCGAGGACGCCAACGCGGACCTCGTCGCCGGCGGCCGCTACCCCGACTGGCTGCGGCAGATCGACCAGTGGCGCGAGGCCGAGCCGCTGAAGTTCCAGGACCGCGACGACGCCATCCTGCCGCAGGCCGCCATCAAGCGGCTCTGGGAGATCCTCCGCGACCGCAACCAGCTCGACGACACGATCGTCAGCACCGGGGTCGGCCAGCACCAGATGTGGTCGGCCCAGTACTTCCGGTTCAACCGCCCGCGGCACTGGGTCACCAGCGGCGGCCTGGGCACGATGGGCTTCGGCCTGCCCGCGGCGATGGGCGCCAAGGTGGCCCACCCCGGCAAGCTGTGCATCGATATCGACGGGGACGGCAGCTTCCTGATGAACATCCAGGAACTGGCCTGCTGCTACGCCGAGAAGATCGCCCCGAAGGTGATGCTGCTCAACAACCAGCACCTCGGGATGGTGGTGCAGTGGGAGGACCGGTTCTTCGGCTCCAACCGCGGCCACACGTACCTGGGGGCCGGCCAGGACCAGGAGTGGTATCCGAACTTCCAGAAGGTGGCCGAGGGGTTCGGGGTCAAGGCCCGGGTGGTCGTGGACAAGCGCGACCTGGACGCGGCCCTGATCGAGATGATCGAGCACGACGGCCCGTACGTGCTCGACGTCCACGTCCCGCACCAGGAGCACGTCCTGCCGATGATCCCCGCCGGCATGACGGTCAAGGACATCATTAAAGCGTGACGCCCGACCCGCAACCTTGACACGGGGACGCTGCCGGCGTCCCCGTTTTCATCTGACAGCCGACAGACCATGACTGTCGGGATGTTGCGGACTCGTCCGATCCCCCGACACCCCTATCGCCGCACTGGTCTTGGGGTGGGCAGAAATCGTGACCCTTCTTTTGTGCCGGTTGTAGGGAATTAACACGTCTTATCGGAAAGTGCGCAGAATTTATCGGATGGTATAAAGTTTGCCATTTCAATCGATCTCATTCGCTCATCTGCCGCGCGGCCCGGTATCCGGGACGGCGTGCGCCCCCTGACCCGGAACGGATCTCCATTCGCCGATGGAACCGATCACACCCCCGCCCTACCGGATCCAACATCTCGGTTGTGCGCTACCGGTCCCGGTGCCGGACGCCGGGATTTTGTACCTCGGCGCCGCGGCCGACGGGCCGCGCACAGCTCTGCGGTGGCACCTCCGCGAGGAGGGGGCCAGGTTTACCGAGCCGTTCCCCGGTGTGCTGGCGGTGCCGCTGCGGCCCGGCCTGCTGGAGCGGATGGCCGACCGGCTCCCGGCCGACCTGACCGAACCCGACGCGCGGGGTGCCCGAGCCCTGCTGGCCCGGGACGGCGCCACCGTCACTGTGGCCGACCTGCTCAACACCCAGTCGCTGGCGGCGCTGCTGGCCGGGGTCCGCCACCGCTGGCTGGTTGAGATGCTGCGGGAGGACCGGCTGGTCACGCACTTCCACCCGATCGTCCGGGCGGACGACCCGGCCGACGTGTTCGGTCACGAGTGCCTGGTGCGCGGGGTGAGCCCGACCGGCACGCTGGTCTCGCCCGGGACGCTGTTCGCGGCGGCGCGGGAGGCGGACCTGGTGGCCCCGCTGGACCGGCAGGCGCGGCTGACGGCGATCCGCTCGGCGGCGCGGCTGGGGGTGGGGCCGCACCTGTTCTTGAACTTCAACCCGAGCACGATCACGGCCCCGGAGTACGGCCTGCGGACGGCGGTCCGGGCGGTGGCCGAGGCGGGGATCGCCCCGAGTGGGGTGGTGTTCGAGGTGGTCGAGAGCGAGGAGGTCCGCGACGTTGGCCGGCTCTTGCAGTTGCTCAACAACTACCGGGCGGCGGGGTTCCGGGTGGCGCTGGACGACGTCGGGGCGGGGTACAACTCGCTGACGCTCCTGACCCGCCTGCGGCCGGACTTCGTGAAGCTGGACATGGAACTGACGCGGGGCGTGGACCGGGACCGGTACAAGGCGCGGGTGGTGAGCAAGCTTCTGGAGATGGCGCGGGACATCGGCGCGCGGACGGTGGTGGAGGGGGTGGAGACGGACGGTGAGTGGGAGTGGGCGCGGGCGTACGGCGCGGACTTCGTGCAGGGCTACCTCTTCGCCCGCCCCGCGACGCCGCCGCCGGTCCCCGCGGTGCCGGTAACAGTGTGACTCTTGTAGGGTGGGTCTAGCGTCGCTTGGGACGCGCCGACCCACCACAGCGCGTCCGGTGGGTCGGCGCCCGCAGAGCCGGGCTTGACCCACCCTACAAAAACCTGCGGCTACGGGTTCTCCCACGTCAGCGTCACGCGCGACACTGGGCCGGCGGTCCGCAGCTTGACCATCGGGATCGGGTCGAACAGATCCTTGTCGCCTTCCACCATGACCACCTTCGTCGGCGACACCCGCACCCCCGGCTGGTAGTGCAGGCTCAGCACCACCTCGCCGGCCTCGTTGGGCACCACATCAGCCAGCACTACCTTGCGCCGATCCGCCCGCTCCCAGGTGGCTTTCCCGGTCAGCACGAACGACCGCGGCCGCGCCAACTCGAACAGCACCACCTCGTCACCGTCGCGGAATCGGCCGACCTCCTTCGCCGACGGGTCCCGCGACCACCAGCCGACCGCCTCCGGCGAACGGCACACCACCCAGCCGACGTTGTACCGCCGGCAGAACTCCGAGCGTTCGAACGGCGTCCAGTCGTCGAACGCTCGGCCGTTGAGCCGTCCGTCGCGCATCCCGCAGAACGAGTGCTCGACACAGGCGTCCGGGTCCAGCCCGCCGAGGTACGCCCGGTCGGTCAGCACCGGCAAGAGCGCCGTCCAGTTCCAGCCCGGCCGCGACGGGGCCGGCTCCTCGATCAGGACGCGGGCCTCCGGCGTCGTGTGCTGGCGCAGGGCCGCGACGAGTTGTTCCTGTTCGTGCGTCAGACCGCGCGGCAGCGGGGTCAGGTTCAGCCCCAGGCCGGCCGCCAGCGGCGCCCAGCCGAGGACCAGCGGCAGCCCGCAGGCCGCCCACGCGGCGGCCGGGCCGACCGTCGCCCGCTCGACCCACCGCGCCGCCAGCCACGCCGCCGGGACCGCCAGCGCCGCTACCGCGAACGGGGCGGCGCGGTCGGCGGCGACCGCCTGGAACGTCGGCCAGGTCGCGCCGAGCCGGGCCACCAGAGCCGCCAGCCCGCCGACCGCCACCACCAGCCCCGCCTCGGTCCGCAGCCCGGCCCGCGCCATGCCAACCAGCCCGCCGACGCCCGCGGCCAGCAGCGCCCAACCGATCAGCCCCGGGCCGAGTATGGCCGTGAAATCCCCCGGGCCGCCGACCAGGGATCCCACGGCCGGTAGCGGGGCGAAGTCGTCCGCTGACGGCTGCCGCAGCCACCAGAACTTCAGCCAGTCGGTCAGCCACCACAGGTTCAGGGCCAGCCCGGCGACGCCGGACCCGATCAGCCCCAGGTGCCAGGCCAGCCCGTGCCGCGGGGCGGTGATGACGTAGTACGCGGCCCCGACCGGCACCAGCCCGAGCCACACCACCGGGTGCGCGTACCACCCGACCACGAGCACCACGGCCATCAGGAGCCAGCTCACCGGCCCCGGCTCGGTGGCGTACCGCGACAGCGCGCCGGCGTACGCTAGCGCCATCAGCCCGGCCAGCAGCAGGTCGAGGTCGCCAGCGTCGAGCATCGCCCGGACCGGCGGCGACCACCACACGACGCAACCGAGCGCGCCCGCCAGGCATGACCCGGCCGCCGACAGCCCCAGCCCGCGCGCCGCGACGACGAACGCCAGCGGCGCCAGCGCGCACACGACGTACAGCCCGCGCTTGTACGCGGCGGGGTCGTACCCGCCGCCGGCCAGAGTCAGGAACAGCTCGGCCGGCCGGCTGCCGCCGTCGAACACCGGAGTCTTCGGGTAGCCGGCCTGGAAGTCGGGGTCGTAGCAGGCGGTGGCGGACCGGTCGTGGAACGTCGCCGCCCCAAGGAAGCCGTGGTACAGGTGCAGCGGGTGCCGGCCGCCGACCAGCGGCCGCGAGTCGGCGATGCCCTCGGCAGAGCCGAACAGGTGGACCGCGAGTCGGGCCTGGCCGACCGTCACCAGCGCGACCGCGAGTAGCCACCACGGCCGCAGCCGGAACCCGGCGGCGGGCGATCCATCCATGGATCGAAGTCCCTCGGGGTGAGAAGCCGCGGGACTCTACCCCGGCCCACCTCGATCGGGCAAGACCGGATAAACTGACCCAGGAGCCGCGACCCTTGTAGGGTGGGTCAAGCGTCGCTTTGCGGGCGCCGACCCACCGGGAGCGCTGTGGTGGGTCGGCGCCCGCAAAGCCGGGCTGCACCCACCCTACCCGGGAACTGACGTTATCCTTCGCGGAGCCTGCCGATGACCCGCACCGCCATACTCGCCGCACTCCTCCTCGCCCCCGTCGCCCGCGCCGACGAGCCGAAGCTCCTTGTCAAGCCCGACGCCTTCGAGACGCTAATCAACCCCAACTGCTCACACTGCGTCGATGAGGCCAAACGCCGCGCGAGCGAACTCCGGCCCGACGACCCGGTGCTGTGCTGGACCCGCGGCTACTCCGACGGCGGCGCCATCCCGGTGCGGTTCTTCCTCGCCCCGTACCGCGTCATCTCCGACAGCTACGGCGTGTTCGTCTACGACCCGGACGCCGGTTTCGCCCGCGGCTTCGAGCCGGGCTACACCTTCCGGTTCCACGGCTGGCGCAACGGCGTCATGGCCATGAAGGACACCCGCGACGGGACGCTCTACTCGTGCCTGACCGGCGTGGCGTTCGACGGCCCGAAGAAGGGTCAGCGGCTCAAGCCCGTCCCGACACTGACGAGCACCTGGGGGCACTGGCTAGAGCGCTACCCGAACGCCGTCGCGTACCACATGTTCGACAAGTACAAACCAGTCGAGCTGCCGAAGACGGACAACGCCGACTCGGCGAAGACCCGCCCGGCGAAGACGGACCCGCGGCTGAAGCCCGACGAGCTGGTGCTGGGTGTCCGCGTCGGGGACAAGACGAAGGCGTACCCGCTGGCCCGCAACATCGACGTGCTGGAAGACTCGATCGACGGCACCCCGGTCGCGATCTTCCGTCACGGCAACGGTGCGGAGGCGGCCTACCGGTTGGTTGCCTCGCCGCCGCGGAAGTTCCAGGCCCCGCGGCCGGACAAGGACGGCGTCTCGCCGCCGGACGACGGCACGCCGCTGCCGGGTGCCACCGGGGCGAAGCCGCGGACACTCTCCGGGTTCAAGGACTCCAAGCTCGGCCCGCTGGACCGCGACACGGACTCCGCGTGGGACGTGGCCGGCCGGGCCTGGCATGGCGACCTGAAGGGCTGGACCCTGGAACCGGTGGACGCGGTCGCGTGCAAGTGGTTCGCCTGGTCCGCCGAGTACCCGGACACCGAGGTCTGGGCGAACGGCCGGCGTCAGCCGGCCGGTGGAGCGAAGAAGCGCGACGCGGATGATACCGTTCGCGAGGTGGCCGGCACCGCCGAGTTCCTGCGCAACCTGCCGAAGCCGTTCGCCACGTTGAAGGCCGTGGACCCGAAGGCCCGCACCGTGACGCTGCTGCTCGACGGCGAGAAGGTGGCGAAGGTCTGGCCGGTCGAACCGGACGCGGAAATCAAAGTTCACGGCTGGTGGGGGCGGCTGGAGCAGTTCAAGCCGGGTCAGCGGGTGTGGGCGTGGCTGAAGCTCGACCGCAAGAAGAACCCGACTTCGGTCGCGATGCTGGCCGACGAGGTGAGCGAGTTCGACCTGCACGCCAGCCTGAAGAAGGGCGCGAAGGCGAAGTATTCGCCCGACGAGGTCGAGGCGAAGCGTGCTGAACAGCGGACCTGGCTACGCAAGCGGTGGGTTGGCGAGGGGCTGCCCGGAACGCTGACGTTCCACCACGTCTTCAGCGGCGAGCTGGAAGTGATGCTCGACCACGAGGCGATGCGCTGGGGCCGGTCGCTCTCGACCGGCGACGTGGTCCACCTGACCGCTGACCCGCCGATCAAGGGCGTGGTGAAGGCGGTCGCCCCGTGGCGGGAGCGGACGCAGGTGCGGCTGGTGGTCGGTGAACTGGAGTCGGCGGAGCTAAAGATCGGCCAGCGGCTGGGCCTGAAGATGACCCCGCCGGCCGAGTCGGCGGACGCAAGCCCCTACCCACCGGACATCGGCCGGGCGAAGGCCAAGGCCGAGCGCGTCGAGTGGTTCCTGGCAAGCCTGTACTGCGTCTGCCCGGTCGGCAACGACACTTGCACGGGCCACTTCTACACGCTGGCGAGCTGCAACCCCAACGGCTGCGGCGCCCCGAACGAGGCCCGCGAGATGATCGGCAAGCTGATCGACAAGGGCATGACCGACGAGCAGATCTGGGACGAGCTGCGCAAGGCCCGCGGCCCGCTGATGACGAAGCCGCACCTGAAACCGTGACTCGTCGGCTACTTGACCTTGGTCACGTTCTTGAGTTGGCCGGGCTGGACCGGTTGCCCCTTGTCCTTCGCCGGGGTGGGCGCTGCCCGCGGCCCGCCGCCCATCGGCGGGGCCGCCGCCGGGCCGACCGGGAACGCCGGGCCGCCGGCGAGGTAGACGTGGTTCGGATTGACCTCGATCTCCCGGACGCCGACGATTGCGCCGCCGCGTATGTCGAACGTCGCCAGCACCCGCGGCTTGCCGTCGTGGACGAAGCTGAACTCCCCGAAGAACCCGGCCGCGAGCACCCCACTGGTGGTGCCGTTGGCCGACGACACGACGAACCGCACCGGCCGCCACGTGTTGTTCTGGACGTACGCCCGGGCGAGCTGCTGCGGCTGGCCCGGGACGAACGGCCGGCCCGGATCCTGGGCCGCCGCGCCCGACCCGACGACCGCCACACCCAGAACCGCTGCCGTCATAATCTGCAACATGGTGTATCCTCCTGCCGCGCGTTCGTGGATCACTCCAGTATCCCCGCACATGCCGGACAGGGTCAACTGGCTGGTCGCTCCCCGCCGTCGGGGCCGTAGAAGAACACCCACGTCGCGAAGTCGGCAGTGAACTCCTCGAAGCGATGCACGACGCCGGCCGGGACGAACAGCACCTCGCCCGGCCCGAACGGCCGGCGGGTATCGCCGCTGACGAACTGCCCGCTCCCGGAAATGACCACATACACCTCGTCGCGGGTGTGCGGCGACTGCCGGTCCACCCCGACCGGGCGGTAGACCTCGACCTCCAGCGACCCGTGGCGGAACAGCGAGATGAACTCCGGCCCGCCGGCGGCCGCGAGCCTCGCCAGGGCACTCTCGGGGGTCAGGCGGTCGGTCATCATTCATCCCCGACGGTGTCCGAATCCGGCTCTTCCGGTTCTGCCTCGGTGGCCGGGTCGTCGGCCGGATTGCTCAGCATCCGAGTAATGCGGCGCGCCAGGTGGTCCTTGATCTCGCGGTGACGGGAGACTGGTTGCGAGACGCCGGTGTTTGGGTTGCGATACCAGTCGTGCCGCCCGCCGTGCCGGATCAGCACACACCCGAAACCCTCGATGGTGCGGATCAGATCGACCCGCTTCACGGGATCACCAGGTCCGCGACCTTCCGGGCGCCCGGGATGTGACCGCCTGACAGATCCCGGTACACATCGATCAGGTGGTCCTTCAGGTCGTCGAGCGTGTCCCCCTGGGTCCAGTAGTCGGGGTAGTCCTGCAAGTAGCCGAGCCACGCCCCGTCTTCCTGCCAGCAGACGTACTTGACTGTGGTCATGACCAGCCCTCCGGGGACAAGAGCAATTCTACCTCGCCGGCCCCTTGTGCCGCAGCACCCGGCCGGGGAGCGCCTTCGCGTCGTGCTCGCCGTCGGCCACCACGGGGGTGCCGTTGACGAACACCCACTTCACCCCCGCCGCGTACTGGTGCGGCCTGTCGAACGTCGCCGTGTCGCGGTACGCCTTCGGGTCGAACACCACCACGTCCGCGAACGCGCCTGCCTTCAGCGTGCCGCGGTCGGTCAGGCCCAGGATCTCCGCCGGCAGGCCGGTGCTGCTGCGGATGGCCTGCTCCAGCGAGACGACGCCGTCCTCGATGGCGTAACGGCCGATCTTGCGCGGGAAGGTGCCGTAGCTGCGCGGGTGCGGCACCGTGTCGCCGGGGGTCTGCACCCCGCCGTCGGACGCGGTCGCCACCCACGGCCGCTTCATGTACACCCGCACGTCCTCCTCGCTCATCGCGAAGTTCACCACCTGTGCGCCGCCGTTGCGCTCGATCTCCAGCACGACGTCAATCGGCTCCTTCTTCTCCGCCTCCGCGATCTCGGAGACCTTCTTCCCGTTCCACTTCGGGTTCTTCGCGTACCGCGCGATCTGGATGCGCTTGCCGCCGTCGCGGCCCTCGAGCGACTTCTCGATGTCCGCTTTCATCCGCGGGCCGGTCTTCGGGTCGTCCAGCCGGGCGACGAATTCCTTCTGGCCCCCCTCGCGATATCGCGAGGGCACCACCGTGGCGCGAAGCGACGTGCTGCTGGCGATGTATGGGTACTGGTCGGCCGTCACCTTCTGGCCCTGTTTCCGAGCCGCCTCGATCAGCCCGACAGCGTCGGCGGACTTGCCCCATGTCGCCTTGCCGCTGGCCTTGATGTGCGAGACGTGGACCGGACAGCCGGACTCCTTGCCGATCCGCAGCGCCTCCTCGATCGCGGTCAGCAGTCCGCCGCCCTCGTCGCGGATGTGGCTGGCGTAGATACCGCCGTGCTTCGCGGCGGCCTTCGCCAGGCCGACGATCTCCGCCGTCTCCGAGTATGTGCCGGGGTTGTAGATCAGGCCGGTGGACAGGCCGAAGGTGCCGTCCGTCATCGCCTGCTCGACTAGCTCTTGCATCTTGTTCTGCTCGTCAAGAGTCGGGGCGCGGTTCTCGTTGCCCATGACCTGCTGGCGGATCGAGTTGTGCGTGGCGAGGTGGATCACGTTCGTGCCGACGCCGCCGGCCTCCAGCTTCTTGAACCAGCCGCCCGCGTCCACCGGGCCGGACCCGCAGTTGCCGGTGACGACCGTGGTGCAGCCCTGGGTGGCGTAGTTCTTGTTGTGCCGGCCGCGCTCGCCGGTCAGCCCGGAGTCGCAGTGGGTGTGCAGGTCGATGAACCCCGGGCAGACGACCAGCCCGGCGCCGTCGATGACCTTCGCCCCGGCGGCGTCGCCCGCCTTGCCGACGGCGACGATCTTGTCCCCCTTGTCGTGGAGGTTGCCCTTGTAGCCGGGCTTGCCGGTGCCGTCGTGGATCGTCGCGCCGCGGATCACGAACTCCGTGTCCCGAGCCTTCGGGTCGGCGGCGGGGGCGGGATAGCAGGCAGCGAGGACCAGCAGTCCGAGGGCGGCGCGGAACATCACGGACCTCCGGGTGGGACCAGGGGGACGACGGTTAGGTAGCCGGAGAAGCGGTTGAAGTCAGCAGTGTTTTGCGTGAGCAGGTTCGGGATGCCATGAGCGAGCATGGTGGCGGCGATGTTCGCGTCGTGGACCTGCCGACCGCCGACCAGGACGGACGAGAGGAGGGTGAGGAAGTGGGCGAAGACAGCCGCTCCGTCCTCGGCCATCCGGCACTGAGCAATGATCCCACTCACCGCGGCGACCACTGCGGCCGCCGGGATGGGTGCCGAGAACGGCTGCGGCCGGGTCATCGCCGCGACGTACTCGCGGAGCACCTGGCGACTCGTCCAGAGTTCCGCCCCGGACCCGACAAGGGCTGCCAACACCGTCTGGGCCGCCCCGTGTAACGGGGCCGCGGCCGCGGTGGCGTAAACCCAAACGTTGGTGTCCACCATGACACGGCCGCCCGGCGTCAGCGCCGCGACAGCCGGGCCAGGGTCAGCGGCCGTCGTCGTCATAGATCTGCTCGCGGCTGGCGGTGAACCCTTCCGGCCACGGCCCCACGTCGTAGACGGGCAGGTTGTACGGGAACGGCTTCTGCTCGCCGGACTGTTCCACCACCACCACCACCTGACACACTCCGGGCGGAACGTCCGGCGGCAACTGGACCGTGATCGTGCGCTCCGGGGTCACGACGGCGGTCGTCTGGATCGTGCGCATTGCGTGCCCTCACTCGACGGACTGACCGGGATTATACCGCCCGCCCCCCGGAAACGAAGAAGCCCACCCGCCGGAGCGGATGGGCCTCGTGGGGCTTCGGTTCGCGCCGCCCTTACGCCGTCGTCGCGGCGGCCGTCGCGGACCGGGTCCGATCGCTGGCCCGCGGCTTGCCCTCGCCCAGGATCAAGAGCAGCGGGCTGGCCACGTAGATCGAGCTGTACGTCCCGACGATCACACCCACCACCATCACGAACGAGAACAGGTGGACGCCTTCGCCGCCGAACCAGTACAGCACGCCGACCACCAGGAACACGGTCAACGACGCCAGCACCGTCCGGCTCAGGGTGCCGTTGACGCTCTCGTTAATCATCGCCGGCGTCAGGGCCGGGTTCTTGCCGCGGACCTCCTTGATCCGGTCGAACACCACGATCGTGTCGTTGACCGAGAACCCGATCAGCGTCAAGAGCGCCGCCACCGCGGCCAGGTCGATCTTGAAGTCGTGCAGCCCCAGGATCTGCCCGAACGTGGTGTCGTGGACGTAGTGGCAGGCGGCGATGATCCCCAGCGTGAAGCACAGGTCGTGGACCAGGCACAGGACCGCCGCCAGCCCGAACGTCCAGCTCCCGAACCGGAACCACAGGTAGCCCATGATCGCCAGCCAACTGGCGAAGATGGCGTACAGGGCCTTGTTGCGGGTGTCAGCCGCCAGGGTCGGGTCGAACGTCTCCAGCCGGTCCGGGATCGGCCGGGCCTCGAACGCCTTCTCGGCCGCCGCCAGCACGCCGGCGAACGCCTGCTCCTCCCGGACCGCCTCCGCCCGGGCCGTCACCGCCGTCCCGACCACCGCGCCGAGCGGGGCGCTGGTGTCCTTGAGTGCCTTGAACTCCGGGTTCTGCGACACGTCCACCCGGATGGTTGTAAACCGCCCGGTCTGCGACTCCTGCTGGGCGACGTCCGGGTTCCCCTCGGTCGGCACGCCGGTGACGTTCACCGCCGGCGCCCCGCCGATCGTCGGGTAGCGGCCGGCCAGCTTCAGCTCGCGCTCGACGAACCGCTTCAGGTAGCCCGGCGACGCGGGCCGGTCCACCGTCACCGTGGCGACCGGGCCGTTGACCTGCACGTCCGTGATGGTCGCCGCCGTCAGAAGCTGCTCGCCGCCGTCGTCGCGCAGCAGCCGGTCGAGGCTCGCCTGGACCAACTCCGGCTCGCGCTCGGTGGTCCGCACCGTGAACGACCGCGACGTGCCGGCCGGCAACTGGCCGTCCTGCCCGGAGATGAACACCTGCTCGGCCGAGAGCCCCGGCAGGTGCGACGCCCGCTGCCGCAGGTTCTCCAGCCGCTCTTCATCGGTCGTCCCCTCCGGCAGGTTGGCCAGGGTGACGATCGCCTCGGACCCGTCCGTGTACGTGATCTTGTAGACGTACTCCGCCGCGCGGGCCTGTTGCCCCTCGTCGCCGGCCACCGGCGGGGTCAGCCACACCACCCCGCCCTCGGCCACTGGCTTGACCGCCAGCCGCTCCCGCTGCCGGCCCTCGCCGAGCATGTCCAGCAGCCCCGCCTTGCCGTTGACCGTGCCGCTCAGCGGCCGCGCCTCACCGTCCTTGAGCCGCCCGCCGTAGAGCGTCCCCTTGGTGAAGTCCACGTTCAGGACCGACTCGCCCCGGGCCAGGAACAGCCCCAGCCCCAGCACCGTCAGGGTCGCGGTCGCGGCGAACCAGAAGTGCCGCACCCGCATGAAGTCGAAGTTCGGCCGGGCGAACAGCCGCATCATCCGCAACTGCGTCAGCCACCGCCGGTGCTGCCAGTAGTCGAAGATCAGCCGCGTCACATACAGCGCGGTGAACAGGCTGATGATCAGCCCCACCGTCAGCGACACCGCGAACCCCTTGAGGTTGTCGTTGCCGAACGTGTACAGCACGATCGCGGTGAAGATGCTCGTCAGGTGCGTGTCGATGATCGTCGGGAACGCCCGGTCGTAGCCGTTGCGGATGGCGGTAATCAGGTTCGCCCCGCGCTCCCGCTCCTCCCGGATCCGCTCGTAGATCAGCACGTTGGCGTCCACCGCCATGCCCAGCATCAGCACGATGCCCGCCAGCCCCGGCAGGGTGAACGCCGCGTTCACCATCACCATGAACCCGACCGTCAGCAACAGGTTGATGAACAGCGCGATGCAGGCGACCAGCCCGGCGAACCGGTAGTAGATCACCATGAACAGCATCACCGCCCCGAACGACAGAGCGACGGCCATCAGCCCCTTGCGGATCGTGTCCTGGCCCAGCGTCGGCCCGAC
>DATLIF010000111.1:0-4242 GCA_035539575.1 Fimbriiglobus sp.
TGCTCTGTTGAAAGGCTAACTCGGCCCGCTCTCTGGTAGGACCTCGACCTGATGGACCGCTCGGACCGGGCAGGCCAGCACCATCCGATACCCCCGCACTTGGAGGAGGAACGGGAATACGGCCGCCGGGCGGCCCAGGGCGAGGTGCAGTCCCTCCCGCACGGCGGCCATCTGCGGCCCGAATTCGGGCGGGGCGGCGTACCGCCCGGAGCGTTGGTCGACCGGTAGGACGTCGGCGAGGGGGACCAGCCGCACATGCACCGAGCCGGCTTCGGCGGGGGCTTCGGAGAACAGGCAGTCGGTCGCCACCCGGAGGCGGAACACCCGGCCGGTGTCGCCGTCCGTGTACCTCAGGGACGCGACCCCGCCCTCGTACCGCAGCTCGGCCGCGTCCGAGTCACCGCTCAACTGGTCAACGAGCATCGGTAAGCGTCCCGAGGAGCCCCACGTCTCGAATTGTCCACAGGTTGGCGTACGGGCGTCAGCCTGTGGCGGCGAGGAGCATGAGGTTGTGGGTCAGCACCCGGAGCCCGCCCTCCCGCTCGCGGGACGCAGCCGACCGCCCGCCGAGGGCACTCCCGAGCCGCCGCTTGTGCCGGCTGAACGCGGACTCGGCCTGCCACCGCTGGCCGTACACCCACCGGTGCCGGCTGCCCTTGGGCTTCTTGCGGAACCGCCGGACCATCTGCCGCCGGTACTTCGTCTTGGGCCGCTTCCGGCCCTGCCCGCGGCGGTTCAGCGGGATGACGGTGGCTCGCACCCCGCGGTCCTCCCGGCAGTACCGGTGGTGTTCCTCGCTGTCGAACGCGGCGTCGGCCAAGACCCGGTCCCAGGTGACGGCCAGGGACGCCAGGGCCATCACCGGGCGGAACTGGGGGGAGTCGTTGGACGGCCCGGTGGCGACAGTCGCCCCGGCGAAGAAGTGGCTATCCGTGTCGCAGGCCACCGTCAGCTTGGTCCAGAGCCGGGAGGTGTGCTTCTTGCCCGCCCGCGTGAAGAAGTACCGGGAGGTGTGGCGGCTCTCCAGCCCGGTCCCGTCCACCGCCGCGGTCGGCTTGTCACCAATCAGGCCGCGGTCAGTTGCGGACGTAGTGGCACACACGAGGAGGACGACGAAGTCCCCCTTTTTAAGAGCCGCTGCTCGGCGTAGCACAGGGTCGAGTAGTGCGGTACCTCCGCGAGCCCGAGGTCCTCCCGCAATTCGGCGAAGTCGGCCAGGAACTGCACGACCCCGCGGTAGTCGGTCTTGAGAAAGGTCTTCAGGGCCAGAACCGCGAACAGCTGGTGCTGGGTGAAGTCCTTCCGGCTGAACCTCGACGAGTACGCCGGGAGGGCCTCCTGGGCCAGCCGGAGGGCTTCGCGGGCGACGGCCCGCGGGGACTTGGTCATCGGGTGTTTGGTCTTCATGCCCAGTTAGAGGCCTCAGCTACCACTGGGGTTTCAACAGAGCAATCTCCGGAGTAATCCATGATCCCGCTGCCCGTCCTGGACTCGCACGCGCCGCCGGTGCGGGTGATGGCGCTGCACGCGCTCGCGTACTGCCGGCGGCTGTTCTACCTCGAAGAGGTCGAGGAGATCCGGGTCGCGGACCATCGCGTCTACGCCGGCCGGCACCTTCACGCATCACTGGAGGCCGACGAGGACGGCGATGCTGTCTCCGTGGAGCTGTCCAGCGAGCGACTCGGCCTCGTCGGCAAGGTGGACTGCCTGCGCCGCCGCGACGGGTCGAACCTGCCCTACGAGCACAAGCGCGGCAAGCCCGCCCGCGGCGCCAACAACGCACCCCTTCCCTGGCCGTCGGATCGGCTCCAGCTCGTCGCCTACGCCGTGCTGCTGGAGGAGGCCTTCGGCCAGCCCGTCCCCGAGGGGCGGATCCGCTACCACGCCGCCAACGTGACCGTCCGCGTGCCGATCGACGACCAGGCGCGGGCCGACTTCGCCGCGGCCCTCGCGGACGCCCGGGCGCTCCGCGAATCGACCGACCGGCCGCCGATCACCGACAACCCGCGGCTGTGCGAGAAGTGCTCGCTCGCCCCCGTCTGCCTGCCCGAGGAGGTGCGGCACGAGCGGGAGCCCGAGCGCGACCCGGTCCGCCTCTTCCCGCCCGACCGCGACGGCTCGACGCTCCACGTCCTCACGCAGGGGACGGCGGTCGGCGTCAGCGGCGACTCGATCGTGATAAAGCCGCGCGACGGGCCGGAGACCAGGCACGCCGTCCGCGGCGTTGACACCGTGCTGCTGCACGGCTTCAACCAGGTCAGCACCCAGGCGGTCCGCAAGTGCGTCGAGCACGGCGTGGGGGTCCACTGGCTCTCGGTCTCCGGCCACCACACCGCCAGCCTCGTGCCAACGGCCGGGCAGGTGCAGCGCCGCGTCCGCCAGTACAAGGCACTCACCGACCCGGAGGTGTGCCTGCGACTGGCGAAGCAACTGGCGCTGGCGAAGGTCGAGGGGCAGTACCGCTACCTGCTCCGGGCCACGCGCGGCGACGACCCGCTCCGCGTCCAGGCCCGGCCGCACCTCGGGGCCATCCAGCCACTCCTCTCCCGGATCCCCGACGCCCCGGACGCCGACTCGGTGCGGGGGCTGGAGGGGGCCGCCGCGGTCTCGTACTTCGCGGGGCTGCGCGAGGTGCTCGGCCCGCAGGTGCCGGAGGAACTCCGGTCCGCGACCCGCTCCCGCCGCCCGCCGGTCGACCGGTTCAACGCACTCTTGAGTTACGGGTACGGCCTGCTCCACACCGCGGTCATGCGCGCGGTACTGGCGAGCGGGCTGGAGCCGGCGCTCGGGTTCTTCCACACGCCGCGGAGCGCCGCGTACCCGCTGGTGCTCGACCTCATGGAACTCTTCCGGGTGACGCTCTGGGACGTCCCCCTGGTCGGCTCGCTCAACCGCGGGCAGTGGGACGTGGACGCGGACTTCGAGGTGACCCGCGCCAAGGTGTGGCTGTCGGACTCGGGCCGGAGGAAGGCCGTGGGCCTGTTCGAGGGGCGACTCCAGGAGGGCTGGAAGCACCCGGTGTTGAACTACTCGCTGAGCTACGCCCGCGCGATCGAGTTGGAGGCGCGACTGCTGGAGAAGGAGTGGACCGGCGAGCCGGGGCTGTTCGCTCGTTCGAGACTGCGCTGAGGGACGCCGATGTCGGACGCGAGGTGGTGGCTGGTCTGCTACGACGTGCGGGACCCGAAGCGCCTGCGGAAGTGCGCGCGGCACATGGAGGGGTACGGGGAGCGGGTCCAGTACTCGGTGTTCCGGTGCTGGATGGGCAAGAGGGAGGCGGAGCGCCTCCGGTGGGAGTTGACGGAGTTGCTCGCGTCGGAGGACGAGGTGATGCTGATCCCACTGTGCGGGTCGTGCGTCGGGGGGATCGTGGGCATCCACGGGTCGGACCGACCGCCGGAGTGGGTTGCCCAGCCGGCGAGGCACCAGATCGTGTGATTCACGCACCCGCGCGTGTCCGCGAGTTTCGGACGCAGCGGGCGACCGAACGCCATCACGGCGAACGGGTTAGCGATCTTTGACAACGCGGGTAGATGCTTGACGGGCCCCGTCCGCTGGGAAAGACTGGCGACCGTCGGGCGGGGGGCTCGGCTTGATCGACTCGGATCGAGCTGGGGCGAGATCCGTGAAAGGGGGTGAACGAAGTCGTTGTGGCGCGGTATGTTGGCACTCCAGCAGTGCAGACCTCAGTGACGCCGTGAGGCGTTGAGCACCTCTCTCCTCTGACGCACTACCCGAGCGCGGTGATTCGGTGCAGACCTCAGTGACGCCGTGAGGCGTTGAGCACGGCATAGTTGCCGGGGACGATGACGCGCTTCTGGCGTGCAGACCTCAGTGACGCCGTGAGGCGTTGAGCACTCGAACGGAACCCAGTCGGTGCCTTCCTCAAGGATCGTGCAGACCTCAGTGACGCCGTGAGGCGTTGAGCACACCCCGAACGAAGCGCGGCGGCGCGAGGATCTCCCGTGCAGACCTCAGTGACGCCGTGAGGCGTTGAGCACGGGTCGTTAGCCCCGCGACTCTCGGTTCCGCCCCTGTGTGCAGACCTCAGTGACGCCGTGAGGCGTTGAGCACACGTGTGCGAGTAGTGCCATTACACCGGCCCCTGGGTGCAGACCTCAGTGACGCCGTGAGGCGTTGAGCACGCGCACTGGTCGCGGGTGAACAGTCCCCAGCAGTGCCGGGTGCAGACCTCAGTGACGCCGTGAGGCGTTGAGCACCTCTCTCCTCTGACGCACTACC
>DATLIF010000112.1:0-11607 GCA_035539575.1 Fimbriiglobus sp.
GGCATGGGCGGCCAGGGCGCCTTTGGCCAGCAGGGTGGGCTCGGCGCCGGTGGGGCCGGGTTCGCCGGGGTGCAGGGCGGTCTGGCCGGCCAGTTCGGCATCCAGGGCAACGACCAGAGCCAGTTCCTGGTGCAGCTCATCGTCTCGACCGTGGCCCGCGGCGAGTGGGATCTGCAAATGGTCGGCGGGCAAACCCAGCCGCTGTTCAACCAGGAGGAACTGGCCCAGTTCCAGCCGCTCGTCGAGCAGCGGGACCTGAACTCGATCGGGTTCTACCCGCCGGCCCGGGCGCTGGTGATCCGCGGTAGCCACCGTTACCACCTGGCTCCGTCGTTCAAGCTGCGGCGGTCCGACCAGATGGGCGCTGGCGGCCCCGGGTTGCCGCGTGACGGCGGACTGGCGGCCAAGCCGCCGGCCAAGCAACCCGCCAAGCAGCCCGGTGGTGCGGTGCCGGTAAATGCCCCGGCCAAGACCGCGGACGTGAACGCTGAGGTCGGCCGGCTCATCGGCAAGACTGGCACCGAGCCAGAGAAGATGTGGAACAAGGTGTTCGAGCAGAAGGTCACCGACCCGCGACTGATCGCGGACGCGATCGACGTGCTCTACGAAGCGAAGGAGTACGGGCACTCGGCCGAGGCGCTGAAGGCGGCCCTCCGCCGGGGCCGGCTCGGCGGTGGCATCGTCCACGAGGCGCTGGCCTTGGTGCTGCAAGCCGGGCAGGCGGCCCCGGCCGAGGTCGAGCGGGCGGCGCTGTCCGGCATCGACCTGGAGCCGGCCGACGCCAGCGCCTACCTGCGGGCGGCGAAGTACGAGAGCGACCTGGGCCAACACGAGGTGGCCCTGGCCTACTGCCAGCGGGCGGCCTCGCTGGAGCCGAACATGCCGACCCCGTATGCCAACGCCCTGGCCTACGCGGAGAAGGCGACCGATGTGAAGACCGACGCGGTCCACTGGGCCAGCGTCAACCTGCTCCGCCGCGACTGGCCGGCCGACGGGATCGACTACCACGGCCAGGCCAAGGACCGGCTCGGCAAGATCGCCAAGCGGCTCGCCGAGGCGGGGCGCAAGGACGACTCCGAGAAGCTCCAGACCGTCGCCGCCGGTGAGAAGACCCGCGACCTGGTGGTCGAGTTGCTCTGGCAGGGCAAGAAGTCCGACCTGGACCTGATCGTGGTCGAGCCGGCTGGGTCGAAGTGTACCGCCACCCACAAGCGGACGGCCGGCGGTGGCGTGCTGAAGTCCGACGTGCTGGAGCAGGGTGAAGATCGGTCGGAGGTCTACACCGCCGCCCAGGCGTTCCCTGGCACCTACACGCTGCTCGTCGATAAGGTGTTGGACAACCCGATCGGTGGCCGGGCGACTATCAAAGTGACCCGCCATCAGGGCACGGACAAGGAGTCGGTCGAGGTCCACGCCGTGAACCTGGCCGACCCGAAGCCGGTGGAGGTCAAGCTGGAGTCCGGCTCGCGGAGCCAGCTTGCGACGATCCCGGTCGAGGAGAACGTGGCCCAGTTGATGACCACGCATGCCGCCCGTTCGCCCTACGGGCCGAGCGGGATCGCGGCCGGTGCTGGCGGCTCCACCAGCGCCAGCGTGACGGGTCCGGTGTCCGGGCAAGCGGCCCTGCCGGCCGTCAGCCCGACGCTGGAGGGTCGCGTCCCTGGCATCGCCGACGGGATGCCGGGGCTGCGGGTCGAGGCGCAGCTCTCGGCCGACCGGAGGAACGTGGTCATGAACGCCAACCCGGTGTTCACCGGCCCGGCCAAGGATCTTCCGCTGCCGCGACTGAGTATCTTGCCCGGCGGTGAGTAACGACGTGACGGCTACCCGATTCCGTGGAATCGGGTAGAACCTGCGGCCCGTCCGAACAGTCTAACTGTTCGGACGGGTCGTATTGTTTTGTAGTCGAGACTTCGAGGCCCACCGGGTCCGCAGACGGTGGGCCTCGAAGACTCGACCCACCCTACAAAGGTCGGACCGCGATTGCACCCGGCCCGCCCGTCCGTTTACAGTGACAGTCCCGGCCCGGACAAGGAGCACACCCATCGGCAAATCGTTCGACACCCAGCGGGACGAGTTCTCGGTCAGTCGCGAGAAGGCGATCCTCGTCTCGGTCGCTCTGCCGGATCGGCCGTGGGTCAGCGACGACCCGTGCGACGAGATCCGCGGTCTGGCCGAGACGGCCGGGGCCAAGGTGGTCGGCGAACTGACCCAGAAGCGGCAAGAGGTCAACCTCACCACCTACATCGGCTCCGGCAAGCTCAAGGAGCTGAAGGAGGTGGTCGAGGCGTCCGACGCGGACGTGGTCATCTTCGACAACGACCTGTCGCCAGCACAGGGCCGCAACCTGGAGAAGGCGCTCGGGGTGAAGGTGCTCGACCGGTCCGAGGTGATCCTCGACATCTTCGCCACCCGCGCCCAGACGCTGGAGTCCCGGCTCCAGGTCGAGCTGGCGCAGCTCGAATACTCGCTGCCGCGGCTGAAGAACATGTGGACCCACCTGTCGCGGCAGGTCGGCGGCGGGATCGGGTTGCGCGGCCCTGGTGAAACCCAGCTCGAAGAAGACCGCCGGCTGGCCACAAAGCGGATCGTGGACCTGAAGCACCGACTTGCAGAGGTCCACGCGCGCAAGCAGCGCGAGGTCAAGAGCCGGTCCGAGGAGCACACCGTCTCGCTTGTCGGGTACACCAACGCCGGCAAGTCACGGCTCATGAACGCGCTGACGAAGGCGGACGTGTACGTCGAGAACAAGCTGTTCTCGACGCTCGACACCCGCACCCGGCAGTGGCCGATCAAGGACTGGGGCCGGGTGCTGCTGTCCGACACGGTCGGGTTCATCCGCCACCTGCCGCACGGGCTGGTCGCATCGTTCAAGGCGACGCTGGAGGAGGCCCGGCAGGCGCGGCTATTGCTTCACGTCGTGGACGCGAGCAACCCGCAGGCCGAGGAACAGATCGCCTCCGTCAACGAGGTGTTGGCGGAGTTGGGCGTGGAGAAGAAACCATCGATCCTGGTGCTCAACAAGGTGGACCGGGTGACGGACCGGACGCACCTGGACATCCTGCGGGCGCACCACCCGAAGGCGGTGGCGGTCAGCGCCCTGACCGGCGAGGGGCTGGACGAGCTGCGTGACGCGGTGATCACGGCGCTGGCGGCCGACTTCGCCCCGGCGGAGGTGGTCACGAGCGCTGCCAACGGCAAGGTGCTGTCGTACCTGAACGCCCACGCGGAGATCTACCGCCAGGAGTTCCGCGACGACGACGTGGTGGTCCGCTGCTACCTGCCGAAGCACCTGCTCCACCACATCGAGGGGCCGGGCGTGAGCGTGAAGTTCCTCAACGGGGAGTTGAACGGGCAGCACGGTTAGCCGCGAGCGCTCGGCCGCGCCTCGCGGCTAACCCACTACCGCACCCGCGCCTTGAACTTCACCGTCCCCGTCTGCCCCGGCGGCACCGGGCCGGGGATCTCGAACCGCACCACTACCGAGCCGGCCTCGTTTGGCTCGGTGGTCACGTTCGCGGGCCGGTCCGACTGCGACGACCCGGGGACGTACTCCAGCCGGCCGCTGAGGCTGTCGCTGAGCACCAACTCCGACACCGGCGACCGCGTCCCGTTGCGGTAGCGGATCGTGAACGTCACCTCGTCGCCGATCTGCACCGGACCCTTCGGCTCGACCTCTTTGGTCACGGTCAGGTCGTTGATGTTCGTGATTTCCTCCGGCGCGACCGCCGTCGAAACCACTCGCACGCCGGCGACCGTCGCGACCGCCTGCGGCGCGGACACCCCGACGAACGTGTGGACCCCCTCGACGCTCACGATCAGCGCCGACCGCAGCCGGGACACGAACCCGACCGGCTTGATCCGATCGGCCACCGCTCCAAGCGGGATGAGGTTGACCGCCACCACCCCGCCGGCGGTCTGGAGGATCGAGTCCGGCCCGGCAACCACCCGCAGCCCCACCAGGCCCACGTCAACCCGCCGGATCACGAACCGCGGCACGCAGATGCACACCTGGTTCGAGGTCTTCACCCGCCGCTTGCCGTTGAGCGTGTACTCGAGCGCCACGTCGGTCGGGTTGAGCCCGCCGAGCCGGCCAAGCGGACCGACGCCCAGCCGCGGGCCGGTGTCGCCGCCGTCGGTGAAGCACTCCTCGAACGGGTAGCGCATACCGGCGATCGGGTCGTACAGCGGGATGGCGCACCACTGGATCACCGGCGGGCACGTCGGGGCCGCGAGGTGTTGCTCGCCGGGCGGCAGCACCGTTCCGGGGATGAAGGCTTTCGCCAGTTCGTCCGGGTCCGGTTTGCGGTCGCCGAACCGCAGGACCGCGACCAGCCGGCCGTTCACCGTGGCCGCTTTGATCGCGGCGTCTTCCGTCAGGTCCGTGAACTCGATCGGCTGGTCCGGCCGGGTCTGGACCGGCACCGCCTTCGTCGGGTCTTCGAGGTAGATCGCCTTCGTGACCAGCCCGCCGGCCAGCGCCTTGGCGATGTCGTCCCGGTCGATGAAGATCGGGGCCGGGTAGTCCGCCGGGTTCATCCCCGCGCGGGGGACGAGGCTGCCGCGGACCTCCAGTACCGGGTAGAGCGCCTCGCCGGGGCGGCCCGGGAGGTCCGTGAGTTCGAGCCGGTAGACGTACCCGGGTCGGAACCCGAACGTCGTCGGGACCGGGTAGTGCTTCGCGTCCGGCGTGCCCGGGGCGACCGATACCTTGACACCCTCGGGCGCGATGACGCGGGCGGACAGCACCGGGGCCGGCGGCCCGATCGGCGGGCACGGCACGCCAGGTGGGCCGTCCGGCGGCGGGTAGGGCATGCCGGTCTGGAAGTGCGGTGGGATCGGCTCGGCCTTGCACGGCGGGTTCCCCGCCGCCAGCGGCAACAGCAACAGGAGCGTCGCGTTCATGACCGGCATCCCAGTTCGAGTGAGGCGGGGTGTCGTCTACACCCTGAGCGGGGGGCGTAAGCCCCCTGAGGTTTTCACGCTCAGGGGGCTTACGCCCCCCGCTCAGGGTCAGAAAGCCGGCTCGATCACTTCACGGTCGGAATGCTGATCGCCCGGCTCGGACTGGCCTTCCCGGCCGTGTCCGGCGACTTGACGCCCGAGGGCAGCGGGGCCGGCGTCCTCGGGGCCGGCGGCGCCAGGGGCGTCGAGGCTGGCGGGACGACCGGGGCGCCTCCGGGCAGCGGAGCTGCGCCCGGCGGCGGAAGCGGGGTGCCACCGGGTAACGGAGCCGCGCCCGGCGGCAGGATCGGGGCGCCACCCGGCGGCGGGGCCATCATCGCCGGACCGCCCGGCAGCATCGCCCCCGGGGCGTCCATCGCCGGCGTGTTTGGATCCTGCAGGTCGATGTTACCGATCCGGATCACGGCCAGGATGGTGCCGCGGCGGTTGGCCTCGTCCACCGGATTGATACCGGGCTCCAGCCGGGTCGAGACGACCTCCTCGGCCCCCGCCACCGCGACCAGGTCCTGGAACTGCGGGAACGGCAGGTAGACGACCTTGGTCACCAGGTTGCCGGCGTTGACCTGCTCGATGTCCTCATCCGTGAACGACACCGGCACCGTGTTGTGCGACAGGAAGGTGACGGTGTGCGGCGTCGCCGGGTACACCTCCAGGGTCGGGTAGTAGACCTTACCCGGCCGGTTCGGGATGCCGCTGATCCGCAGCCGGTAGATGTTCCCTTGCGAGAAGTTGTACCGGGCCGGGGCTTGCAGAGGCACCGGCTCGACGAACGACCCGCCGGGGCCCTGCCAGGTGATGTCCATCCCGGCCGGGTTGGCGAAGCGGATCGAGGTCCGCTGGTTGGCGTACATCGGCGGGTACATGCCGCTGCCCGGAGCGCCGATCGCCCCGACCGCGGCGACCGCGCCCGGCGGCCCCATCCCCGGGACCGGCAGGATGCCGCCGTGGCCCATCATCTGGCCGAGACCGTGCTGCATCGGCCCGTACGGGCTCGGTCCGCCGGGGCCGAAGTCGGCACCGCCGTGCCCGCCGTGGCCCAGTCCACCGTGCAGGCCGGGGGTGTGGACCCCGCCACCGGTGCCGCTGACCCGCGCGAACCCGGCCGTCTGCCGGATCATCGGGTCGCTCTTCTTGCCGGCCGGCATCCGGGCGTCGGCCCGGACTACGCCTTCCTTGCCGGTCGGCATCTGCCCGGCGGCGTGGACCGGACCCCCTTCGGGGCCGACCACACCCGGGACTTCCCGGCCGACCGACGTCTGGCCGAACGGCTTGGCCGACTGCTGGGCGTCGGGGGTAGCACACCCCCCCAGCCCGGCCAGCATTGCGATCATGGCTGCGGTTCGCTTCATGGTTCCCCCCAACGGTCTGCTCGCCCCGAACACGGCCGGGCATCGGCCGAAGCCCCTCTCAGGCGAGTCGCCGCGATAGAACACGCCAGAGACTCATTCGGCCCGGCCGCGGGCGGAACTTTGCTCAAAACCGGCAGACCCGGCACAGGCGGACGCTGATGGGGAAAGCAGGGCAACGTGGGTCAGAGCCTCGACGGCTGCCGGAATGGCAGTCAGGCGATCAGGCGATCAGGCGATCAGCACACCCCAACTGATCGCCTGACCAGTAATGGTGAGCGCCTGACCCAGCCCGACTGATCGCCTGTAGACAAAAGTAGACACAGCCGGTGCGGCCACGTTCGGAAAGTCGGGAGCTGGTTTCCAGGCCGGCTGGGGCCGAAACCCGTCGTTACCGCGCCGTTACACCTACCCAGGTACAATCACGTCGGAACGGGTGAGTGCCCGCACTGCCCCAGGAGATAGACCATGTCTCTCGCCTCTCGTCTGGCCATCGCTGCCTTGTTGCTCGCCCCGCTAACCGCATCCGCGGCCCCGCCGGTCGCCGAGAAGCCCCGGGCCATCGACCTGGTCGTCTGCCTGGACGTGTCCGGCAGCATGAACGGGCTGATCGACTCGGCGAAGATCAAGCTGTGGGACATCGTCAACGAGTTGGCCCGGGTCAAGCCGACCCCGAACCTGCGGGTGGCGCTCTACAGCTACGGCAACCCGGCCTACGGGCAGGCGTCCGGCTACGTCCGCAAGGAGATCGACTTGACCACGGACCTGGACGAGGTGTACGCGAAGCTCAACGCCCTGCGGATCAGCGGCGGCGAGGAGTACGTCGCGCGCGTCACCCAGACCGGGCTCAAGGAGCAGAAGTGGGCCGACGAGGTCGGCGCCCTGAAGGTGGTCTTCGTCTGCGGTAACGAGCCGGCCGACCAGGACAAGCAGGTCCCCCTTGCCGAAGTGGCGGAGATGGCCCGCAAGCAGGGGGTGATCGTCAACACGATCCATTGCGGCCCGGACGACGCCGGCTGGCGGGAGTTCGCGGTCAAGTGCGGCGGCAGTTACACCACCATCGACCAGGACCGGGCCAAGCGTGACCTCACCACCGCCATCAAGTCGCCGTTCGACACCGAACTGGTCAAGCTCGGCGAGAAACTGAACACCACCTACGTCGCCTTCGGCGCGGCCGGCGAGCGGGGGGCCGCCAACCAACTCGCGCAGGATCGGGCGGCCGGAGCCGCTGCCCCCGCTGCCGAGGTGGCCCGGGCCGTGACCAAGGCCAACGCCCTGTACAAGAACAGCGCCTGGGATCTGATCGACTGCCTGAAGGACAACCCCAAGCTCGACGTGACCAAGATGAAGCCAGAGGAGTTACCCGAGGAGATGCGAAAGCTCAAGCCCGAGGAGCGGGTCGCGTTCCTCAAGAAGAAGGGCGAGGAGCGGGCGGCCATCCAGAAGGAGATCAACGAGCTGTCGGCGAAGCGGGCGAAGTTCGTCGAGGAGGAGCGGAAGAAGCTGCCGAAGACCGACAGCGAGAAGGCGCTCGACGAGGCGCTCAAGGGGATCATCCGCGAGCAGGCCAAGGCCAAGGGCTTCGAGGTGCCAGCCGCGGAGAAGAAGTAAAGACCGGCGAGCCGGGAGCGTCAGCGACCGGAGGCGACGGAACAGTTAAGGAAACACCGGCCCGGCCGTTGTCGTCTAATAGGTAGACTATCGAAGTTCGTCCGCGGAGGGCTTGCGATGCCGAAGGCGCGGATCGTGGTGGTGGAGGACGAGCCGGCCATTCGTCGCGGCGTGGTGGACGCGCTGCGGCTGACCGGGTACGACGTGTCCGAGGCGGCCGACGGGGCCGCCGGGCTGCGGGAGGCATCCTCCGGCGGCATAGACCTGGTCCTGCTGGATCTGCTGTTACCCCGCAAGGACGGGCTGGAGGTGCTCGCCGAGCTACGGCGAGTTTGTCCGGCCCGGCCGGTCATCATCCTGACCGCCCGCGGCGGCGAGGAGGACCGGGTCCGCGGCCTGAAAATGGGGGCGGACGACTATGTGGTCAAGCCGTTCTCTGCCCGCGAGTTGATCGCCCGCGTCGAGGCTGTGCTGCGGCGAACCCTGAAGGCCGCCGCCGACGTGTGGAGGGTCGGGATTGGCCGCGGGGTCATCGACCTGCGCCGCCGCGAGGTCCGCTGGTCCGAGGACGAGCGCTGCGACCTGTCCGAAACCGAAGCCGCGCTGCTGAAGTACCTGGTTGCCAACCGCGATCGGGCCGTGTCGCGCGAGGAGATGCTTGGCCGGGTCTGGGGGATCGGGACGGCCGGGCTGGAGACGCGGGCGGTGGACATGCACATCGCCCGGCTGCGGGCCAAGTTGAAGGATCCGTCGGGGGAGGACCACCCCGAGCCGATTGTTACGGTGCGGGCCCACGGGTACATGGCCGGACCCGGGCTCGTCGTGGACGAGGGTGATTCGTGAAGTTTCGGCTGATCGGCCCCGCCGGGTGGGGCATGGCGTTTGCGCTGGTCGCCGCGCTGGTCGTCGGCGGGCTGGGGTGGGTCACGGTCGCCTCGCTGCGCGTGGAAGCGGCGCAGTTGGAGGCGACGGCCCGCGCCGACCGGGCCAGCCGGGAGCGGCTGGCGCTGTGGCGGCTGGACGGCCACTTGCTCCCCGCGCTGGGGCTGGAGAACAACCGGCCGTTCGGCCACTACTCGACCCTGTACACGCAGTACCCGGTCTGGGACGCTGGCCAGGACGCGCCCGCCGCCGGGGCGCTGCAACTCGCCTCTCCGCTGCTCTCCGCGGACCTGCCGTCGTGGATGCTCCTGCACTTCCAGCTCGACCCGGACCGCGGGTGGGAGTCGCCGCAGGTGGCCCCGCCCGAACTGGCCGGCCGATTGTTGACCAACTTCAACCTCACCCTGACCAACGTCACCCCACAGCGGGCCGAGGTCCTCGCCGATCTGCGGCGGCGGTTCCCGGCCGACGACGCGCTGGCGTCGCTGGCCGAGCGCGAGCGGGCGACACCGGACGAGAACCCGTTCGTCGTCCCGGTGCCGGTGGCCGACGAAACCGCGACCCCGAAGCCGCCCGGCCTGTCGCCGGGTGAGTCCGACCCGGGCCAGCCCCGACCGTATGGGACGGGCCTGGAACTGATCAAAGCGCCGCCGGCGGAGGTGCTCTCACGGCTATCCCAGGAGCGGCGGGCGATCCCGCCCGTGGCGACCGGTTGGGGACGCTCGAACGGCACCGCCCCGGCGTTCGGGATGAACTCCCTGAGTACGGTGCCCGGCGTCGAGCGCACCGCGCCGGCCCCGATTCCGCCGACGATGCCCGCGCCGTTCAATGCCGCGGTGCCGGGAATGAGCGGCGCGAACCTCCGGCCGTACACCGCCTCGCCCCAGCTTGCCGATCAGCCGCCGTCCCAGGCTCCAGCGCCGCCTGGCAAGCCCGAACCGCAGGAGCAGAAGGGGCAGGGCGGGGACTACGCCGCCCGCAGCCGCGCGACTCAGGACGCCGTCAAGCAGCGGGGGGCGCTGGAGAACAACCAACTGATGAAGCCCGGTGCGGCCCTGCCGGAGAAAGACAAGCAGACCGAGATGCTCCCGCCCGCGGCGCCTGCAGCGGCGCCGGCTGGTCCTGCTCCCGGCGGTCAGGCCGGGGAACCGGATCGGCAAAGGAACCAGATGAGGTCCGACCCGAAGGCCGTTCCTCCGCGGCCGGCCGGACCGGAGAGCAAGGCCGCGAAGAAGGCCACTGCCGACTGGCCTCCGGCCGAAGGCGGCCGGCCGGCGATGGAAGCTCCCGGCGCCGGTTCGTTCGGCGGCGGCGTGCCGGGAGGGATGCCTGGGCCGGCGGCCGGCGGGTTGCCGGCGGGCGGCGCGGCGGCGGACGCCATGCGCTTCCACGAGGAGCGGACGCTCCGGGCCGACGAGCGGGCGAAGGCGGAAGCCGGGCCGGCCGCGGCGCGCGAGGTGTCGCCCGACGACGTGGTCCGCGGCTCGAAGAAGGCCGCGCCGACGGTGCAGCCAATCAACGTCCAGGTCGGACCGCTCCGCCCGGTCTGGTTGACCGCGACCGATGGCTCGGAGGCGCTGGCCCTGGTCCGGGCCGCCCGGCTGGAGGGCAAGATCGTCTTCCAGGGGGTGCTGCTCGACTGGCCGGGGCTGCGGGCGGTCCTCGGCGAGCAGGTGGCCGACCTGTTCCCGGCCGCGGTCCTCGGCCCGGTCCGCGCCGCCGACCCGCCGAACCCCGAGCACGCCATGACCGCGCTACCGGTGCAACTCGACCCCGGCCCGGCCCCGGAGCCGCCGCCGGCCGGGTGGTCGGCGCTGCGGCTCGGCCTGGTGATGGCGTGGGCGGCCGCGCTGGTCGGGCTGACCGCCGTCGGGTTCGGCGGCCGGGCGCTCGTGGACCTGTCCGAGCGTCGCATCCGGTTCGTCTCGGCCGTCACGCACGAGTTGCGGACCCCGCTCACCTCACTGAGGTTATACCTGGACCTGCTCAACAGCGGCCTGATCGAGGACGAGCAGAAGCGCAAGGAGTACCTGAGTACGCTCACCGACGAATCCGAGCGGCTACACCGACTGATTGAGAACGTACTCGACTTCGCCCGGCTGGAGCGACGGTCGGTCGCGGCGCACACCCAGCCGACTGACGTGGCCGATCTGCTGGCCGAAGTCCACCGGACCTGGGCCGACCGCTGCGCCGCCGACGGCAAGGAACTGACGGTGGTCTCGACGCTGCCCCCGGGACAGACGGTGACGACCGACCCGCGGATGGTCGCGCAGGTACTCAGCAACCTGGTGGACAACGCCCGCAAGTACACGCGGGACGCGGCCGACGAGCGCATCTGGGTGTGGGCGAAGCCCGGCGAGCGGGGAACGCTTCTGCTGGAGGTGGAGGACCGCGGCCCCGGTGTGTCGGCGTGCGAGCGGGGGGCAATCTTCCGCCCGTTCCGCCGTGGCAAGGACGCGGACACGACCGCCGGCGGCGCCGGGCTGGGGCTGGCACTGGCGCAGCACTGGGCGGAGTTGCTCGGCGGCACCCTCAGCTATCGCGTCGCCGACGGCGGCGTCGGGGCCTGCTTCCGGCTGGAATTGCCCGCGAAGGGGTGAGGACGCCTGCTCGGTCGAAACCCCGCCTTCGTAGTAGAGCTTCCAGGCTTAATCGGTGAGCTGACCTTGGGAGTAGAGCTTCCAGGCTTAATCGGTGAGCTGACCTTGGGAGCCGGGCGCTCCCACGGCTCGGCAGGAGCCTCGCCCTCCCAACCCACCATCTAAGCCTGGATGCAGTAGTAGGGTGGGTCGAGTCTTTGAGG
>DATLIF010000113.1:0-4370 GCA_035539575.1 Fimbriiglobus sp.
GATGTGGACGGGGACGGGCGGGCGGACCTGATCACCGGGGCTGGTCCCGGGGCCGGGCCTCACGTGAAGGTGTTCTCCGGCGCCGGGGTTGAACTGTTCGGCTTCTTTGCTTACGACCCGTCGTTCACCGGCGGGGTGAACGTGGCGGCCGGGGACCTCAACGGCGATCGAGTGGCGGACATCGCCACCGGACCTCTGGTCGGCGGCGGCCCGCACGTCCAGGTATTCGACGGACGAACCCACCAGGTGCTGATGAGCTTCTTCGCGTTCGACGCGAAGACTCGCGGCGGGGCGTCGGTGGCGATCGGCGACGCCTACTCCGACGGGGCGGCGGAACTGTTCGCCGGGTCCGGGACCAGTTCCGCGGTCCGGGTGTTCCGCGGGGACAGCAACGGCGTTCAGTTGACCGGCTTCTTCCTGGCCGACCCGGTCTCGGCGAAGTCGGTACGGGTTTCCACGGACGACACCAATGGCGATGGTCGGACCGATCGGTTGCTGGTTGCTTCCGGTCCGGGCACGTCGCCAATCGTCCGCCGCTACGAACTGTCCAATTTCGCTCGGGTGGACGACCTGATGAACTTCCCGGCCGACTTCCTGGGCGGGCTGTTCGTCGGGTAAGCACTTGTAGGTTGGGTCGAGTCTTCGAGGCCCACCGTCTTGCGCACGGTGGGCCTCGAGACTCGACCCACCCGACTTCCTACTTACTTCGCCACCTCCAGCGCCCGCGTCTCGCGGATGACCGTCACCTTGATCTCGCCGGGGTAGTCGAGTTGCTGCTCGATGGCGCGGGCGATGTCGCGACAGACCCGCATGGCGTCGGCGTCGGTCGTCCGGGTCGCGCTGGCGATCACTCTCAACTCCCGCCCGGCCTGGATGGCGAACGCCGTCTCCACCTCCGGGAACCCGCACGCCACCGCCTCCAGGTCCTCCATCCGCTTGACGTACTTCTCCAGCGTTTCACGGCGGGCGCCCGGCCGGCTGGCGCTGATCGCGTCGGCGGCGGCGACCAGCACCGTATAGATGTTGTCCACCGTCACGTCGTCGTGGTGGCCGGCGATCGCGTGTAGCACTTCCTTGCTCGTCTCCCCGTAGCGCTTGGCCAGTTCGGCCCCGACCTTCGGGTGCCCGCCTTCCATTTCGTGGTCGGCCGCCTTGCCGACGTCGTGTAGCAGGCCGCATTTCCGGGCGAGTTGCGGGTTGAGGCCGATCTCGGCCGCCATCAGGCCGCACAGGTGGGCGACTTCCAGCGAGTGTTGCAGCACGTTCTGGCTGTAGCTGGTGCGGAACTTCAGCCGTCCGAGGAGCTGGATGATCTTCTCGTGCGGCAGCGGCACGTCGGCGTCGAGGGCTGCCTGCTTGCCGATCTCCAGGATGTGGGCGTCCATCTCCTGCTGGGTTTCGGCGACGACCTCCTCGATCCGGGTCGGGTGGATGCGGCCGTCCTGGATCAACTTTGCGAGTGCCAGCCGGGCCGTCTCGCGGCGGATGTTGTCGAACGCGGACACAACCACCACGCCGGGCGTGTCGTCCACGATCACGTCCACCCCGGTACACTTCTCGAACGTGCGGATGTTGCGGCCCTCGCGGCCGATGATTCGCCCCTTCATGTTGTCGTCAGGAATGTCAACGGTGCTGACCGTGGCGTCCGTGGTGTGCTCGGCGGCGTACCGCTGGATGGCGGTGGAGATGATCTCCCGGGCCCGGGACTCGGCATCGATCTTGAGCCGGTCGGTGTGCTTCTGGATGCGGCCGGCGACCTCGGACGACAGCTCCCGTTCCAGCCGGTCCAGGAGCATCTTTTCGGCCTGCTCCCGGGACAGGCCGGTGATGTCGTGGAGCTTGAGCGTCTCCTGCTCGATCAACTCCTCCAGATCCTTCGTCTTCTTTTCGAGTGCTTCCTTGCGGTCGGCGAGCTTCTTCTGGAGGTGTTCGGTGTGCCGCTCCTTGCGGGCTAACTCCTTGGCTTTCTCTGCGGCAGCGTCCTCCCGCTTTTCGGCACGTCGTTCCAGCTCGCGCAACTCGGCACGGGCGGTTTCGAGTTCGCGGGTCAGCTCCTCGCGGCGGCGGAACGCCTCGTCGCGGGTCTTCAGCTCGGCGTCCTTGAGGACGCGGTCGGCGTCCTGACGGGCCTGGTCGAGGATCTCCTGGGCGCGGGCCTCGGCGGTGCGGACCTGGTCGCTTTCCAGGAGGGATTGCCCGGTCCCGGTGATCGGGCTGGTATCCTTCGCGCGGGTCGCGGAGCGGACGACGAGAAAACCGACTCCCACGCCGATCAGGGTTGCGAACACGATTGCGAGACAGACGGCTGCGATCAGATAAGGGTTAACATCGGGCATTCGGGCCTCCAGTACCGGCGGCCCGTTGGGCTCCTCGGGGGTGGCGGCAGGCGCGCCGGTCCGGCTCGCGCGATCGCGATGGGGGCGGAGCGGGCGGCTAGCGCCCATGCCGCACCGGGCCGGAATACCGGGTCACCCATGGCAGCGGTGCGGCCGGACCACCTGGGCCGGCCGCGGGTGTCATCCCCGCCGCGAGGCGGGGCCAAGGACAACGGGACGTCGGGATCTATGTCAAAGGCGAACGTCCGGCCCAGTTTGGGCCGCCGACCGGGGCGCCTACCCCGGACGGGTGAAGACCCGAGGTCCATACTCGGGCCGACAGCGGTCATTATGCGGACGGTGGAATCGTAGGGTCAACCGAAAAGGAAGCTGACCGGGCCGTTACCAGCGCCCGCTCCATTCCTGAAACATCGATGAGGGTGTCTTCGGCCCCCTTAGATCATGCCGGCTCTGCCACTATACAATTTCAGGCTGACCCCCACGCAGACCGCCGCGTTGGGGTCGCGACTGTTTACAGTCTTGTGGATTGTGTGTTTCCTTCCTGCCGAGATTCTGTGAGATGTTGAACCAGCTCTCCCGCCGTAAAGCTTTCACCCTGATTGAGTTGCTGGTGGTGATCGCGATCATCGCCATCCTCATCGGCTTGCTGTTGCCCGCGGTCCAGAAAGTCCGCGAGGCCGCCGCACGCGCCAAGTGCCAAAACAACCTCAAGCAGATCGGGCTCGCTGCCCACAACTACGAGTCGAGTAACGGCACCTTCCCGCCGGCAAACGTCTTCCCGGCGACCACCACAGCGCAGGTGTTAATGCTGCCCTACATCGAGCAAGGGGCCGCGTACGGGCTGGTGCAGTTCAACCCCCAGACCTATGTAAACCTGAACGGCGACAACACCGCCAACGGGATCGCAGTCAAGTCTCAGGACGTGCCCATTTACCTCTGTCCGTCTGATGCGTCGTCCTTGAAGAACACCACGTCCGGCGGCAGTTGGTACAGCGGCCGCTCGAACTACTTCATCAACACGGGCGCACATGGCGACGCCTCGGGCTCGAACCAGGCCCTCGCCGGGCCGTTCCAGTACAAGTGGTCCAAGCCGATCCCGAGCCCGGTGCCGAACCCCCCGCCGTACGTGAACGGGGTCGGGATCCCGATCAGCGGCATCTCCGACGGGACGAGCAACACGGCGATGGCCTCCGAGGTCAAGCGGACGATGTCGGACGCAGCCGGGGACGACGTCAACAACCGGCTGAGCATGCAGCGGACGACTGGCACCTGGGACCCGTTCGCCCCGACCGACCCGTCGTGTACTGGGCAGGTGGGTGGGACCATGTACCGGTACGTCGGATTGCAGTACTGGCGTGGCGGGGTGAGCTGGACGTCCATGTACAACCACACCATCACGCCGAACAGCCCGATCCGCGGGGCCTGCGTCGATGGCACCCTGCTGAACTTCCACCTCGCGGCTCGCAGCTACCACTCCGGTGGCGTAAACACCGTGCTGTGTGACGGGTCCGTCCGGTTCGTCCGGGACAGTATCCCACTGGACGTCTGGCAGAAGATCGGCACCCGGGCGGGTGGCGAAGTATTCGACAGCAGCAACTTCTAGCCCGGGGGGACTGATGCGAACCGCCTTTTGGACCGGGATTGTTGCGGCGGTCGGACTCCTGGCCGGGTGCTCCGGGGAGTCCGCGCCGCAGGGCCACATCGCAGGCCGGGAGGAGGAACTCCGCGAGGTGTGGCAGATGTACAAGGACCACCTCGACGCACGGAAGCGGCCGCCGGCCAAGCTTCAGGATCTGGTCCCTTATGAACCGGCGGCAATCAACGGCTTCGGCGCGCTGCGGGACGACCGGGTCGTACTCCTGTGGGGCGGGTCGGCCACGGCCGGTCAGCCGCCCCGGGTGCTGGCGTACGAGAAGGAAGTGCCGGAGAAGGGCGGCGCCGTCCTGTTGCAGGACGGGACGGTCAAGGCGATGACTGCCGACGAGTTCAAGTCCGCCCCGAAGGCGGGGAAGTAAACCGTGAGCGGCGGGGCGT
>DATLIF010000114.1:0-2387 GCA_035539575.1 Fimbriiglobus sp.
GGGCGGCGCCTTCAAGGCGGAAAAGCTGTACGACTCGAAGGAGATCCAGAACCGCGACGGGGGGCTGGTGCTGGTCGGCGACCACCTGTACGGCCACTCCGAGCAGGGCGGCTGGATGTGCGCCGAGTTCAAGACCGGCAAGGTGCTGTGGACCGAGGCGAAGGCGCTGGGCCGCGGCGTAGTGTCGGCCGCGGACGGCAAGCTGTACTGCGCCGCCGAGAAGGGTGGAGCAGTCGTGCTGCTGGCCCCCTCGACCGAGGGCTGGAAGGAGGCGGGCCGGCTGACGCTGCCGGCGGCGTCAAAGCAGCGGAGGCTACAGGGAATGCTGTGGACGCACCCGGTGATCGCCGACGGACGACTCTACATCCGCGACCAGGAACTGCTGTTCTGCTACCAGGTGAAGGAGAACTGACTGCGCCCGGCGGATTCGTCTACGCCTCCCCCCCGGGGGGTCACCAGACGCATTGATTCGGCCGGACGAATCAGCGTTGGAGCGTCGCCCGCCTGCCTTGCGGCCCGCGCGTCGCGCGGGAAAAATCGTTCGGGCGTCTTGACAGAGTCGGAACATCGGTCCCGAACACGACGCCCTTGACGGCCCCGGTATTTGAAAGGTGCCCACAATGTACCGTTTCGTATACCCGGCGATTCTCGTCGCGTTGTACGCCTTCGTGTGTCGAATTGGCGGCACGACCAACACCGTGACCGCGCGACAGCCCGGACCGGTTTCTCCACAGCTTTTCAACCTCTCTGACTACGATTCTCTGGTGGCGACCTACTACCGGCCAGGGATTACTACCGCTGAACAGCATGCCATACTCCGAACCCTCGGATCGCAGCCGAATAACCGAGCCGGGATTCGCTTCCTCATCTACATGCTCGAAGTCGATTTCCCCGACGGATCTGAGCCGCCGCTGTTCTACGTCGGGGGTTTGGACGCAATCCCGGCCAGAAACCTCCTAGCTGAGAAGGCACTGGTCGAACTCGGCCCCGCGGCCGCTCATCAACTCGTCGACGAGTACCTAGTGGTCGACCACTATTGAGTGGACGGGTACAGGCGACGCAGCTTGATTCGGGCGTCGGCGGTCGTGAACCGCCACTTGGCCTCGACCAGGCGCTCGTTCCGGGCGTTCTCCCACGCCGCGATCCGACGCCGCAACTCGGCCATCGTCCCGACCCGACCGCTCAGGCACTGTCGGGTCAGCACCGCGAACTCGCACTCGGCGACGTTCAGCCAACTCCCGTGCTTCGGGGTGTAATGCCACTCGACCTTCTCGGCCAGCCGGCGGGCCGTTGCCGGGTCGAACGCCTCGTACAGGCTCCCGACCCCGTGGACGTTCAGGTTGTCGGTGACGAGGACCACCTTCTCGGCCTCCTCGTACACCTCATCCACGACGTACCGAAGGAACGTCCCGAAGTCCTTGGCCGTCCGCCGCTCGGTCACCGACACGTGTCGCCACCCGACCAGCGGGGCGAACGCCAGGAACAGGTTGGCCGTCCCGTTCCGCTTGTACTCGTAGTCGTACCGCCGCGGCCGCCCCGGCTTCACCGGGAGCGGCGTTCGGGTCTCGCCGATCAGTTGCACCGGCTGCTCGTCGAGGCACACGACCGGCCGCCGCGGGTCGTACGGGCGGTGGTACACCGCGATCACGTCCTCCATCGCCGCGACGTACGCCCCGCCCGGCCCGGCCGGGATGCACCACTGCTCCTTGAGCCACGGCTTGACCGCGTTTTTTGGAGCGTCCGCCGGACCGTCTCGTCGGAGACGGCGTCCACCACCTTCAGCTCGACCAGCTTGTCGGCCAACAACTGCATGGTCCACACGTCCCGGCCGTCCGGCGGGTCCGAGCACGCCAGGGTGGTCAGCCGGGCCTCGGCCGCCCCGTCCAGCTTCCGCTCCCGGCTCGGCCGGTCCTGCCGCTTCCGCCGCAGGCCGTCCTCGAACCCGCGCTCGACGAACCGCTGCCGCACGCGGCCGATGGTGCGGACCCCGACCCCCAACTCCTCGGCGGCGACCGCGTCCTCCAGGGCGGGGCCGCCGTCCGCCTGGTCAGCCGCGAGGAGGATGCGCGCGCGCGTCAGGACGAGGGCGGACGCCTTCCCCGTGCGGAGGAGGTCGGCGAGGTGCCCGCGCTCGTCCGGGGTCAGAGTGACCAGGTACTTCTTCTGCGACATGGTTCGGTCTCCTACCGGGTTGCGGTCAGGAGTACCGAACACACACCAGGCGTCAACTCGTCAGTGGTGGACCACTAGCCTATTTACTCTTGAAACCGACGGGGCGGTAGTGGCGGCACCCGCCGGTGTCACCAGCGGTCTCGCATTACTCTGGCCATTGTGATGAGTTAAGCAACGACCGCGGATGCCACAACCCGGGCCGTAAGGGTTGTACC
>DATLIF010000115.1:0-3263 GCA_035539575.1 Fimbriiglobus sp.
TTGGTTGCCGGGGGTTCGAGACGCCCCGGTCCCTACGCGGCAGCGAACGCCCGGACCGGGCGGACCTGCCGGTCGAGGAGCAGTACCGCCGCGGGCGAGCCCGGTACGGGCTGCACGAGGACGACTTCCGTGTCGGTCCTCGCACCTTCACCGACCGCCCCGACCCGGTTTCCGGCGGCATCGGCGGCGGCGGTACTGGCCGGCCGTGACCAGGTTGCCTTTCACCGGGGAACGATGATCGCCTGCGGCGGTCCGTCAACAGACGGCAACACAGGCGGCGGGACCGCAGGTATGGTCTGCGGTGGGGCCGCGTATGCGACCGGTGGCGGGGCCGGAATCGTAGGCGGTGGTGCGACCGGCGCGGTCGGTGGCCAGTTCGTCGGTACAGTAGGCGTGGCGACTGCACTGCCGGCAGGTTGCGCAGCGGCCGTGGTCGATGTCGGGAACGGTTGAGTGGCCGTGGCAGCTTTCGCCTGTTCGAGCATCCGCGCTGGGTCCGGCACGCTCTGCTTGCGAGTCGTGCCCGCGTCCGATTTCGCCACCTCCGACCAGACCGGGCCACCGGCCGAGAAGTCCAGGGCCATCCGCACTTCACCCGCGAACAGGTCCGGGTTGCCCGGCGACTGGTAGCGGGCCAGCACCTTCACCGCCGTCACGTTCCCCTGCCAGTGGGCCGGCCAAGGCAAGAACAGGACGATACTCCGGCCGAACCGCTCGTCGCTCGTCACCAGCCGCCGGAGCGTGTCCTTGGTGTAGTGCCACATCTCCGGCTTCATGACCAGCTGGCCGGGCGGTCGCGGCGTCTCGTCGTAGACGACTACCGCCAGGTCGCCGTTCACGTCGGCGGCTGCGTTCGACGGGGCGATGAGGAACATCTGCCCGGCGATTCCGGGCGTCGGCGCGCCGTCACGGGTCGGGTCCGGGAGGTTACTTAGCCGCCGCTGCCAGAAACAGACGATCTGGCTGGCCGGTTCCGGCTTGTCCAGGGCGACCGCATGATTGAAGGCGTCGGTTACCAGTTCCACCGGCGGACCTGACGAACAACCCGCGGCGAAGTGGGCCGCAAAGAGGGCCGGGGCGACGACCCCGGCCCGGCGGCTCAGCGACCGAAGACGCTCCATGTCTGGCCCTCCTTGGCCGGGGTCTGCTGGGCGGATGCCGGAACGATGCCGGTCGGCTTGCCGTCCGCCTTGATGGCGGGGAACGGGTTGCCTGGTGCGGCGGCCGGCAAGGTCTGCGGCCTGGGGAACGCGACCCCGTTCGGCGGAGACGGGGCTGCCGTGGTCGGCCCCAGGGTGCCCGGAACGGGTCGCGGGACCGGTAGTGGGTCGGCGGGGCCGGGTACGGTCGAGGGCGGTGCAGATACCGGTCCGGGGATCGACAACGGGATCGGCTCCCCGATCACCACTCCAGGCGTGGGACCGACCACGCCCGAGCCGAGGAACGTCGCCGACGGTTGAGGCTGGCCGAGCAGGGTGTTGATCCCCGGCCCGTGGATGCACGCCACGTCCTTCCAGTCGGTGCCGATCTTACGCATTTCCTCTGCGGTCGCCCGAGCATAGTCCGCCCCGTTGCGGATGATGTGCGGGGTCATGATGAAGACCAGTTCTCGACGGCGCTGGTCCTGGGTGCGGAACCGGAACGCGGCCCCGACCCACGGCAGGTCGCCGAGTACCGGGATCTTGTTCTCGAGCTTCGCGTCGTTCTTGGTGATCAAACCGCCGAGCAGGACCGTTTCACCGTCGCCGGCCAGGACGGTCGTCTGGACGGTCTGGATGTCGAACGCGGTCGCGGTCAGCCCGCCGCCGAGCTGGACCAGAGTCGGGTTCGGGGCGGAGATCTGCGGCTCGACCCGCATCAGGACCCGGCCGTCCGGGCTGATCCGCGGCGTCACCCGCAGGACGATGCCGATGTCCTCGTAGATGATCCCCTGCTGAGAGACGCCGGCCCCGGTCACGACCGTTGTGTCCAGTCGGGGGAAGCGCTGGCCAACCTGGAAGAACCCCTGCTGGTTGTCGGTCAGCATCAGTTGCGGCCGGCTGAGGATGTCAACTCGGCCCTGCTGCTTGAGTGCCCGGATGAGTAGGTTCACCTGATCACTGGCGGCGGAGAAGACGAACCCGCCGATGCCGTTGGCCCCGCTCCGACCGACCCCGAGGTTTCCGAGTCCCTGGAACCCGACGACCCCCGAGTTGACGATGGTCGTGTTCGGCAACCCCGGGCTGCCGACCGGTGCGTTGGGCGCCAGCGCCGTGGTGTTGAAGTTGTACCCCGGTGTGCCGGGCGCCGTGCCGGCTGAGCTGCGGGCGAAGAGCACCGGGCTCTGGATGCCCATTTCGACCCCGAACTCCTCGCGGTTCAGGAGTTGCACCTCGACGATCGCTACCTGCACCAGCACCTGCATCGGCTCGACGTCCACCCGCTGGATGAGCTGGATGATCTCGCCGAAGACCGCCGGCGGGGCCGAAATCAGGATGGTGTTGCTCACCGGCTCCGGGGTGATCGCGAACTGCTGCTGGATGGCCAGGTAGCCGGCGGCGCCCTGGAACTGGGCGATGGTGACCTGGTACTTCTGGGTGAGCAGGTCGCGGATCGCGGCGGCCACGTCGGCTGCGGCCTGATTGCGGAGCTTGAACACCTCGGTCTGGAGTTGCAGCGCCTGGGCGTCCTCCAGCCGGTTGACGATCGCCGCGATGGTGTCCAGGTCGTTGCGACTGCCGGCGACGATGATCGAGTTGGTCCGCGGGTCGGGCGTGATCCGCAGGTCGAGCAGCGTCGCCCCGGCGGCCGGGTCGCCGGTCAGGGTGAGCAGTGGCCGCACCGCCTGCTGGGCCGCGGCGCCAAGCCCACCGCCGAACCCACCGGTGCCGAAGCCGCCTCCGCCGAAGCCGCCCAGCCCGCCGAGCCCGGCCTGAGTGCCGCGGGCAAACAGTTGTGCGAGCAACTGGGCGGTGAGTGTCGCGTCCGCCCGGCGGAGGGTGAAGACGTTCACAAACGACTGGGCGGCCGAGGTCGTGTCCAGCTCGTTGATTAGAGCCTCCAGCAGCCGCATGGTTGGCGGCGGGGCGGCGATCACCAGCGAATTGGTCCGCGCGTCCGCGATCACGTGGACGTCTTCGAGCAGCCCAGACTCGACCACCTGGCCGCCCGGCCCGACGAACCGCAGGCCGGTGGTCTTGGTGGTCAGCCCGGTCAGCGTCTGGGTGGCAGTGCCCCCCAGCCCGCCGGCGCCGCCAAGGCCGCCGCCTAGCCCGCCTCCCAGC
>DATLIF010000116.1:0-5169 GCA_035539575.1 Fimbriiglobus sp.
CAGTATAGTACCCGAGTTCTGCCTCTTCTCTGTTCCGGCCCCACCGTACCAAGGCTTCGGTCGAGGTACGGTGGGGTTTTTTCGTGGCCGCCCCCGCCCGTGTGGGAACCTTGGCCGGGTCGGGGTGTCGGTACAATAGGCTGAGTCGTTCCCGGTCTCCCGGTCGGAGGGCCATCCCGTGCGCGTCATCCAAATGTCGGCCAAGGCCGGGCCGGACGGGGTGCTGCACCTGGACATCCCGGTCGGGGCCGCGGACGGCGAGTTCGAGGTCGCCGTGGTGGTGCAGGCGAAGCCATCGGCTAACGGGGCCCGCAAGCCCACGCCGGAGGAGCTCGGCTGGCCGCCGGGGTATTTTGAGAGTGTCGTCGGTTCGATCGACGATGACGCTTTCAAGAGGTATCCTCAGGGCGAATTCGGGCCGCGGGAACGGCTCGAATGAAGTACCTGCTCGACACCAACACCTGCATCCAGATTCTGCGGACGAAGGGGAACCCCCACGTCAAAACACGGATCGGGTCGCACCCGCTGACAGACTTGGCTCTCTGCTCGGTCGTGGTAGGTGAGCTGTACTACGGTGCCAGACGGGCCAGCAACCCGACGAGCGAGATCGCTAAAGTCGATTTGTTCGTCGCTCGGTTCACCAGCTTTCCGTTCGACGACGCGGCTGCCAGGGTGTTCGCCGATGTCCGGGCCGACCTCGACGCCCGCGGGCTGGGCATTGGCCCGCTGGACACCATGATCGCCGCCATCGCTTCGGCGCACGGCCTGATCCTGGTCACCCACAACACCAAGGATTTCTCCCGCATCCCCGGGCTCGCCCTGGAGGACTGGGAAGTCCCCTGATCGAGGTGAGCGTATGCGGTGGTCCGTCGTCCGGCTGATCGCGGGCAAGGAACTGCGGGACCTGATCCGCGACCGACGGACCCTCCTGCTCATCCTGGTGCTACCGGCGGTGCTGTACCCGCTATTCGGGGCGGCGGGGGTGCTGCTCGCGCGTTCCCTGCTCGGTCAGCCGTTGGTCGTCGGCGTCTTCGGGGCCGAAAACCTGCCGGGGTCGGGGTCCGGACTGCCGCCACTTTTGGCGGGCGGCGTGTTCACCGAGGGGCTGGAGCCGGCCGACGCCGACGCCGACGCCGACGCCGCCGGGCCGATCGAGGTCAAGCTCCTCGACGGCGACCCGCACCAGGCGCTGTGGTCCAAGTCAGTCGATACGGTACTGGTCGTGCCGCCGGGACTGACCGAGGGGCTGCGGGCGTACCGCAAGCCCGAGGTGTCAATCCTCAACCGGGACGGGGATGAGAAGTCGAAGTTGGCCGGCAAGCGGTTGGCCGGGGTCGTCCGGACCTGGAAGGGGAAGGTGGTCGAGGCACGGGTCGCGGGACTCAACCCGGCGCAGGATCCGCGGGCGATCCTGGAGCCGTTCACGGTGGCGGACCCGCAGGCGGACAAGCCCAAGAAGAAGAAGACGGCCGACGAGCTGCGTGACACGTTCACCCGGGTGTTCCCGTTCATCCTGATGATGTGGCTGGTGGCCGGGGCGATCCAGCCGGCGGTGGACATGACCGCCGGCGAGAAGGAGCGCGGCACCATGGAGACGCTGCTCATCAGCCCGGCTGAGCGGACCGAGATCGTCTTCGGCAAGCTCCTGGCGACGACCGCGTTCGCGTTCACGTCGGTGGTCTGGAACGTCCTGTGGCTGACCGGGGCGGCGCTGTTGCTCGAGGCGAATCTGGGGTTCCCGATCGTCAACCTTCCGGGGCTGGTCGGGTGCGTGGTGCTGGGGCTGCCGCTGGCGGCGTTCTTCAGCGCCGTGAGCCTGGCCATCGGAGTGTTCGCCAAGAGCACCAAGGAGGGGCAGTATTACTTGATGCCGCTGCTCCTGACATCGATGCCACTGGCGTTCTGGAGCATGATGCCGGGGGCGGAGCTGACACCCACGACGTGCTGGGTTCCGGTGACGGGGGCGATGTTGTTGCAGCAGCGGCTGTTGTCGGTGTCGCCGGACCCGGTGCCGTGGGGGTACTTCGCGCCGGTGCTGGGGTCGCTGACCGTGTGGGTGGTGCTGGCGGTGGTGTTCGCGGCCTGGCAGTTCCGCCGGGAGGGGGTGCTGTTCCGCGAGACGGCCCCGCCCCAGGGACTGGGGGTATTCCGCCGGCTGTTCAAGCGGGGGACGGCGTGACGCCGTTTATGACCGAGCTATCGGTGGCGGACTTCGCCGCGTCGCTGGCGTGGTATCGGGACGTGCTCGGGCTACGGGTGAAGCACCTGGATGTGGCGAACCGGTTCGTGTTGTTCGACGGCGGGGTGGCGCTGAAGGGTGGTACACCAGCGCCCGGCGGGGTGGTTCTGCACTTCAACGTGTCTGACCTGAACGCGGAGCTGACTCGGCTGGGGGTCGCGGCGTCGCCCGTCGAGGAAAGCGCCGAGGGCTACCGCGAGGCGTTCACCGACGACCCGGATGGCTACTGGATCGGGCTATTTGAGTGGACGTAGCGCACGCGAAGCGACCCTCACAGCACCCACAACGCCGCGGCCGCCAGCGCCAGGCCCATCATCACGATCCAGAACCACGTCCGCCGCGGTGGCCCCTCGGACACCATGTTTTCGCAGTGCGGGCACCAGACTGCGTCCTCGTACACCTCCCGCCGGCAGTGCGGGCACGTCACCGTCGCCACGTCCTCGTCGTGGTAGACCCCGTCCGGCAGGTCATCCGGGTCGTCGTCCCAGTCGTCGGGTTCCTCGGCCGGGCGGCGCGGCATGGCGGCTACCTCTCCCGCGTGAAGACGGCGTTTCCGCGGACCGTGCCACGGGACACGCTCGGCGGCGGGTCGTCCGCGCCGCGGGTCCGATACACCAGCCGCGCGGTGCCGTCCAGCACGGCGAAGCTCAGCCCGCCCGGCGGACCGAGGGTGACATCCACCCGGGTGCCGTCGCCGGCGATGGCGCCGCCGAAGAAGACGCCGTGGGCGGCGATCGTCACCTCCGCGCCGCCGTCGATCTTCGAGCCGGGCTTGCCCTTCATTGTCGGGGTGACGAACCCGACGAACCGCGCCTCGACCGCGACGCGAGAGCGGCCGTCGATGCCCGCCCGGAACAGTACCCCGCCGTCGGTCCGAACCAGGGCCGTCGATCCGTCGGCGACGCGGCCGAGGAAGATCACCTCCTGCACTGTCAGCCCGGTGGCGTCGAGCAACGACCCGTCGGCGAGCCCCTCGACCGTCAGCCGTCGCGCGGTGCCGACCAGTCGGAGCCGCTGGCCGCCCGAGAGTTTCCCGACCGCGTACACGCCGTTCGGGCGATCCACCCGGACCAGGGTCGCGGCCGGACGCGGCGTCAGGGCGACCTCCGGCACGAACCGTGGCGCGGGCGCCGGCTCCGGGCCGGTGATCTGCGCTTGCAAGGTCGGAGAGAGAGGAGCGAGTTGCGAGGAGGCGACCGCCACCGAATCCGGCGCGTCGGTTGAGCGGTCGGGGGGCGCGAGGGCCAGCATCGCAACCAGCGTCCCGACGCCGGCGATGCCAAACGCAGCGAGCAGGAGCCAGTTGCGGACCGACCACAGCTCCGGCTCGGCAGGAAGCAGTTCGACCGGCGGTTCCACCACGACCGGTGTGAGTTCCGGCTCCGGATCGCGCCGGCCGCAGACCGGACACACGATCGCCTCGACGTCCGCGGCGGCCCGCGGCAGGCCGCAGTCGGGGCAAGGGATCAGGGCCATGTGCGACCCCCTACCCTGGGACCGCGGCCGTCCCGGCCGCTCGGTGGAAGAAGCGGCCGGGACGGCCGCGGTCCCAGGGGTCAGTCCTTCTTCAGCGAGTTGAACACCAGTCCAGTTAGCAGCTTCGGGTAGAAGTACGTCGATTTCGGCGGCATCTTCTCGCGGTTGCCGGCGATCGTCTCGACGTGCTCCATCCCGACCGGCGGCACCAGGCATGCCACCTGGCACTGCTTCGCCGCCGCCGCGTCCGTCACTTCTTTCAGGAGGTGGACGTACTGGCACGCCGGGCTGCCACCGAGTTTACCCGCAACGAGCTTCTCCAGCACCAGCTTGTGCAGGATGCTCACCGCCAGGGCGCGCCAGTCCCTCGTTTGCTCCGGGGCCAGTTCGTCCATCACCGCCGGGTCGCGGAGCTTGACCGCGAACCACTGGTTGTCCGCCACCGTGCCGAACCCGAGCACCGACTGCGAGTCCTCCAACTGGACGTGGTCCCAGCACGCCGCCGCGTCGGTCCCGAACTGGCCGACCACGTCGAAGTGGCCGGCCAGTGCTTCCCGGAACTGGTCCGCCGTGATCGGCGGCAGGCCGCTCACCAACCGATGCGTCGGCAGGATGATGAGGCCGGGGTCGCTCATGCCGACCAGCATCATCAGGCAGAAGTTCGGGGCCGCCTCGTCGTCGGGTACTTCGCCGGCGGCCTTCCGTTCTTCGAGGTACTTCAGCCCGGTCTCGTAGCGGTGGTGGCCGTCGGCGATGAAGACCGGCTTCGGCCCCATCAGGCCGATGACCGCTGAGATCGCCGCCGTGTCGGTGACGACCCACAGCCGGCTGGTGACGCCGAGGTGGTCGTTGGCGACCAGCGGCGGGGCCTGACGGACGAGCGGCTCCAGCCGGGCGAAGATCTCGCCGGCATCGTCGGGGTACAGGCCGAACACCGGCGACAGGTTGAACCCGGTGGCGCGGTACAGGTTGAGCCGGTCAGCCTTGGGGCCAGAGAGGGTCTGCTCGTGCGGGAAGATGCGGCCGGTGCCGAACGGCTCCAGCCGGACGCGGGCCAGGAACCCGCGGCGGGTGTACGTCTTGCCCTCGACGGTGAACTCCTGCTCGTAGACGTACAGCGACCGGGCGGTGTCCTGACGCAGCGCGTCGTCGGTCAGCCAGTCCTTGAGTGTACCGGCGGCGCGGGTGTACTTGTTATTCGATGCGGTGTCGCCGGGCTCGTCCCGGGTCAACTCGACACGGATCGCGTTGTACGAGCTGGCATCGTAGAGCTTCTGTTGCAGTGCGGAGTCGATCACGTCGTAGGGCGGGGCCACCACGTCGGACAGTGACCCGACCCGGCCCAGGTCGTAGCGGAACCCGCGGAACCCCCGGATGTCAGCCATGACACTCTCTTTCGTAGGGTGGGTCGAGTCTTCGAGGCCCACCGGTTGCGCGGACGGTGGGCCTCGAAG
>DATLIF010000117.1:0-12044 GCA_035539575.1 Fimbriiglobus sp.
ACCCGTACGTGCTGCAAAACCTCGACGCCGACAGCAAGAAGAAGCTTGCGAAGAAGCACCCGAACACGAACGGAGCCACCCGATGACCCGACTCCTGCTCACCGCGGCCGCGACCCTGGCCGCGGCTCTGACCGCCCCTGCCCACTTCGCGTTCGTCGTCCCGGACAAGTCCGGGGCGAAGGCCGCAGTCGTCTTTAGCGAGGATCTCGAATCCGACCCGGACGTGCCCATCGCCCGCGTCGCCGGGCTGAAGCTCACGCTCCGCGACGCGGCCGGCAAGGACACGCCGCTCGAACACAAGGCCGAGAAGCAATCGCTGGCTGTGACCCTGCCCGGCGACGGGCCGCGCGTGGTGTTCGGCACGGTCGTCTTCGGCGTGCTGCAGAAGGGGGACGCGAAGCCGTTCCTGCTCGCGTACCACCCGAAGGCGCTGGTCGGCGCGGTCCCCGCGGACCGGGCGACGGTCGGCGACAAGCTGCCGGCCGAGTTGGTCCCGGTCGCCGAGGCGGGCAAGGTCCGGCTGAAGCTCGTCGCGGGCGGCCAGCCGGTTGCCGGCGCCGAGGTCAACCTGATCGAACCGGACGGCGACAAGACGAAGCTCAAGACCGGCGCCGACGGGCTGACCGCGGCCCTGGACGGCACCGGCCAGTTCGGCGCGTGGGTCCGCTACACAGAGGTGAAGGCCGGCGAACTCGGCGGCAAGAAGTACGAGGAGGTCCGGCACTACCCGACGCTGGTCGTCAGTGTGGGTGAGACCGGGCTGCCGCCGCTGCCGAAGGCCGTCTCCAGTCTCGGGGCGATCACCTGCGACGGGCATCTGTACGTCTACGGCGGGCACGGTGGCAAGACGCACCACTACGACACTTCGATCGTCCTCGACACCTTCCAGCGGGTGAAGCTCGACGGCGGCACCGCGTGGGAGAAGTTGCCCGGCGGGCCGCGGGTCCAGGGGATGAACCTCGCCGCCCACGGTGGGAAGGTCTACCGCGCCGGCGGGATGCAGCCGCGCAACGCCCCCGGCACGCCGACCGATAACGTCTCGATCGCGGACGCTGAGGTGTTCGACCCGGCGTCCGGCCGGTGGGCGAAGCTGCCGCCGCTGCCGGCCCCGCGCTCGTCGCACGACCTGGTCGCGGTCGGCGACAGGCTGGTCGCGGTCGGCGGCTGGGAGATGAAGGGGAAGGGCACCCGGACGGCGTGGCACGACACGGCGCTGGTCCTCGACCTGGCGGCGAAGGAGCCGAAGTGGGAGGCGATCCCGCAGCCGTTCCAGCGGCGCGCGCTGGCGGCTGCTGTGGTCGGGTCGAAGGTGTACGTCGTCGGCGGCATGACCCCGGACGGCCCGAACCGTCGGGTGGACGTACTCGACCTGGAAACGAAGCAGTGGTCGCGCGGCCCGGACCTGCCGGGGACGGACCGCGGGGCGTTCGCCCCGGCCGCGTGCGCGGTCGGCGGCAAGGTGGTGGTGAACACCGGCGCCGGCCCGCTGTACCGCCTCAACGGCGACACCTGGGAGCAGGTGGGCCAGGCGGCGCGCAAGCGGATCGTCGGCCGGCTGCTGCCGCACGGCCCGGACGCTGTGGTCCTGGTCGGCGGCGCCGCCGGCGGGGAGAACGTGGCCGCCGTCGAGGTCATCCGCCTCGCCGAGGTCGGAGAGAAGGTCGCGGCCGACCGCTAACGGTTCACGAGACGATTACCGAGTTCCTTAACCAACCGAGGATGCCCATGCCAAGTAATCGCAGGAGTGCGTTCACGCTCATTGAGTTGTTGGTGGTGATCGCGATCATCGCGATCCTGATCGGGCTGCTCCTGCCTGCGGTGCAGAAGGTCCGCGAGGCCGCCGCCCGGGCCAAGTGCCAGAACAACCTCAAGCAGATTGGACTGGCCGTCCACAACTACGAGTCGTCCAATTCGTGTTTCCCCCCGGCCGGGTCGTATGTAAAGGGAGCGTCGTCCGTCTCATACTCGACGCTGGCCGTCATCCTGCCGTACGTCGAGCAGGAGAACCTCCAGAAGTTGATGGACTTCTCAAGGTCGTACACCGACCCGGTGAACCTCCCCTCGACCAGGGTGCGGGTGCCGATCTACCTGTGCCCGAGCGAGGTGAAGGACCAGGAGCGGCCGGACGGAGCGGTGACGCACTACCCGCTGAACTACGGGGCGAACATGGGGGTGTGGCTGGTGTTCGACCCGAACTCGGGCAAGGCCGGGGACGGGGCGTTCCCGGTCCGGCACCGGCCGACCCCGACCGAGTTCGTCGCCCGCGGGAATACCGTCGGGGCGTTCACCGACGGGACCAGCAACACCATCGGGTTCGCCGAGGTGAGGGCGTGGACCCCGTACCTCCGCAACGGCGGCAACCCGGCGGCGGCGAACGTCCTGCCCCCGGCCGACCCGGCGACCGTGGCCAGCTTCGGCGGGGAGTTCAAGGCCGACTCCGGGCACACCGAGTGGGTGGACGCCCGGGTCCACCAGACTGGGTTCACCACCCTGTTCCCGCCGAACACCAAGGTGCCGTACTCATCCGGCGGGACGGCCTACGACATCGACTTCAACTCGATGCGGGAAGGCCAGAACGCGACCGGGATCACCTACGCCGCCGTAACCGCCCGCAGCTACCACTCCAGCGGGGTGAACGTACTCTTGATGGACGGGTCGGTCCGGTCCATGTCGAACTCAGTGCAACCGCTCACCTGGCGGCAACTCGGCACCCCCAACGGTGGGGAGGTCGTGACCGGGGATTACTAGTCCCGGCTTCGAATGTCACTGGCGAGCCGCTGACTGGCGTCGGCGGCTCGCTCACCCGAGAAGACAAGGGTTGCAGCGAAGGAGGATCCGGGCACATGGAAATCGAACTACGGATCCGCATTATCCTGGAAAGTCCACCTGTTGGCGTGGACTTCGGCCTGCAAGAAGGAAAGGGCCGCGAGTACCAAACGATCCAGACGCAGAGGTCCACGGGTCGTGACTTGAGATTCCATGGCACGGTAACGGTGAAGGATGATCGAGACGACTCTCTGCCCAACTTCCTCGGTCCAATAACACAAGGACCACCGACCGGTCGATTCCTCTACATCGACATCGGACAACTGGCGGGCCAGAGCGACAGCCCATGGTCGCGCAGAATTAAGGTGCCACTGAGCGGCGTTACGTGGGAGTTGATCGCGCAGGCGGCGGCCGGCCGAAACCTCGTCCTCGAAGCTCGCTTGCCGGGAACGGGGCGGGACGGCGGACCCAGTTGTGCGACCGTGCATCCCGTTCACGGGTGGAAGCCAACTCGATAAGCACGTTCAGTAATGTGCATACGTCCGTCCCGCGACGGGCGTAAGAACCCATTTGGGCCGTCGGTATCTCCAAGTGTTCATACGGACACATGGGAGAACCGAAGATGCTCACGGTACGCAAGTCCGACGAACGCGGCGTCACTCGCATCGGGTGGCTGGACAGCAAGCACACGTTCAGCTTCGGCGAGTACTACGACCCGGCGCACCATCACTACCGCGCACTGCGGGTCATCAACGACGACAAGATCAACGGCGGCGGCGGGTTCGACCCGCACCCGCACCGGGACATGGAGATCCTGACCTACGTCCTCTCTGGCGCCCTGCGCCACCAGGACAGCATGGGCAACGGGTCCGTGATCCGCCCCGGCGACTGGCAGAAGATGTCGGCCGGGACCGGCATCGTCCATGCCGAGTTCAACGACTCCGACGACGTGCCGGTCCACCTGTTCCAGATCTGGATCGTCCCGAACGAGAAGGGGTTGACCCCGACCTACGACCAGAAGTCGTACCCGGAGGCGGAGCGGCTGGGCAAGTGGCAGGTGGCGGCGTCGCAGGACGGCCGGGACGGGTCGATCGTCGTCCACCAGGACGTGACGCTCTCGGCGGCGAAGGTCCGGCCGGGCGACCGACTCGACTACGACCTGGCGCCCGGCCGCGGGGCGTGGGTCCAGGTTGCCACCGGGGCGGTGACAATCAACGGCACGAAGCTCACGGCCGGCGACGCGGTCGCGGTCGAGGGCGAACCGCACATCGTGGTCGTCGGCGAGGCGGACGGCGAGGTGCTGCTGTTCGACCTCGGGTAAGGGCCTTTCTGGGAGGGCGAGGCTCCTGCCGAGCCGAAGCTTCCCGAGGCTCGGCAGGAGCCTCGCCCTCCCAAAGAGGAGACGGGGTGTGGTCTACCGCCCGCTGTACGGCTCACGGCGTGCGTGAGGCGTCGTGAGCTTGTGGTTGATCCGCTCGACCAGGTCCGGGACCTCGGCGACGGACATCACGACGGCGTGCGCCCCCGCCCCGATCAGCCGGGCCTTGATCGCCGCCCGCCGCCGCGACCGCTCACTACGGCCGAGGCGGGTCAACTCGGCGTGCGACAGCCCCATCTCGTTGCCGGTGTCGATCACCCCCACACTCCAGACCCCGGCGTTGCGCCCCTCCTCGATATCGGCGACCGTGTCGCCCACCTTGACCACCGCGGCCGGCGGGTAGACGCCCAGGTGCTCCATCGCGTGGTAGACCATCCACGGCGCCGGCCGGCCGGCGGGCACCTCGTCGGCACAGATGGCGAAGTCCGGCGAATAGCCCTGCTTCCCGGCTGCTGTGTAGCACGCCTCGGCCGCCTCCCGGAAGTACCCGGTCGTCGCCGCGATCCTCACGCCCCGCCGACGAAGGGCGGCCACGCACTCCCGCGTACCCGGGACGAGGGTCCCGTACCGCTTCGCCGCTTCCACCTGCAACGGCGTGACCACCCGGTACAGTTCTTCCACGTCGGCCTCGGCCCACTTGCGGCCGGATGCCGCACGCCACTTCCGGGCCACGTCCGGCGCCTGGAACATCGCCCGGATGTGGTCCTTCTTGTGGACTCCCATCGGCCCGCGGGCCTCGGTCGTGGTGACGGCGACCCCGCGCGCGGCGAACGCCTCCACGAACGCCCCGGTCGGCGCCTGGCATCCGTAGTCGATCGTGGTGCCGGCCCAGTCGAAGATCACGAGCCGGACGGCCAGCGGTGCGGGCATGGGTCGCCTCCGGTCAAGCCTGGTGGGCGTTCCACCACGCCTCGGCGTGGCCGAACGCCATCGTCATCCCGGACCCGCCGGGGGCCGCGATCACGTGGCACCCCGGCTGCGGCTCAGTGGTGAACAGGGGCAGCAGCGGGTGTTTCGCGTACACACCGTGCCAGCGGGCGGACACCTCCCAGTCCGGCAACCGCACCATCCGCCGCAGGTAGGACAGGATCAACCGGTCGATCCCGGCGTTGTCGAACGGCGGGATGTCCGGCTCGTACTCGTGTGAGTCGCCGATCACCACCTCGCCGGCCGGGTTCTGCGACGCCATGACGTGGATGCCGAACCGGACGTACTCCGGCGTCGTAGCCGCCACCCGCGACTTCAACGCCGGGAGCGTGCTACACAATCCGAACGACTGGTAGTGGCACAGCGTCAACCCGCCGGCCAAGTGCGCCCCGAGCCGCCACCCGCCGGGCTGGGGTCGGGTCTTCATCATCTGGAGCTTGCACCGGCGGGCGCCGGACGCGGCAAACGTCTCGGGGAAGAGCGTCTCAAAGTCCGACCCCGAACAGACGAGGATTGTGTCGGCGTGCCAGACCTCGCCGTCCGCGGTGCGAACGCGCGGCACGTCCACGCCGACGACGGCGGTGCCGAACCGCAAAGTCACGCCGTGCGATTCGGCCAGGAACCGCGGCAGTCGGGCCACCGCGGCGGGGGGATCGACGGCCAGTTCGGTCGGGCTGTACAGTGCCGCCTTCAATCCGTCCGGGTTGACGGCCGGGAACCGGCGGACCGCCTCGGCCGGGGTCAGCAGTTCGCACTTGACCCCGAGGCCCGGGGCGAGGTCTGCGAACTCCTCGATCACCCGCGCCTCGTCCTCCTCGTGGGCGACGTGCAGCGACCCGCACGGCTCGGCGGACACGCCGGCGGCGCGGGCCAACTCCAGCCACCGCTCCCGACTGCGCAGCGCGCGGTAGTACAGCTCCCCCGGCGGCTGACCGATCGGCCAGACCATGCCGAAGTTCCGCACCGAAGCTCCGCGGGCCAGCGGGTGCCGCTCGAACACGACGACGGTCTTGCCACGGCGGGCCGCCTCCCAGGCGAACGCCAGCCCGATGATGCCACCGCCCACCACGGCCACGTCTGCCCGACTCACGTTTCTCCCTCACTGGCCGCCCGTCATTTCGTCGCGCCCGTGCTGCCGCGGATGATCAACTCGCCCGGCACCGACACCCGGACCGGCGGGTGGGTCGCGCCCTTCACCCGGTCGCGCATCAGCCGGACCGCCTGCTCGGCCATCTGCTCGGCCGGGTAGTCGTAAGTGGTCAGCCCGATGGCGAACAGGTCGCCGATCGGCAGGTTGTCGAAGCCGGTGACGGCCACGTCCTTTGGCACCCGCACGCCGCGGTGCAACAACTCCATGACCAGCCCGAGCGCGGTGTAGTCCGAGTAGCACACCACCCCGTCGAGCCGCTCGCGGACGACGGCGTCGGCCACCGCCGCGTACGCCTCCTTGGTCGGCAGCTCGGTCGGCTGACGGATCACGACCTCCGCCAGGTCGGTGGGCTTGCGCCGGGCGCTGTGAGCCTCGTACAGGGCGAACAGGTAGCCGGCCACCCGGTCGTCGTGCGTGGTGGTCGGGGAGGCGATCACCATCCCGATCCGCTTGCGGCCCAGGCTGAGCAGGTGACGGGTGCAGTCGGCCGCGCCGACCAGGTCGTCCAGCCCGGCGAGGTCGGTCGGCAGTAGACGTCCCCGCCCGCGGATGTTTCGCTCCAGTAGGATCAGCGGCAGTCCCGCCTGGCGGCAGCCGGCCAGGAACGCCTCCTCCGCGCGGGCGTCGGCATCGCTGGCGCGGCTGGGGAGGAGGAACACGCCCTGGACCCCGTCGGCCCTGGCCGCGGCCGCGGCCTGGGCCGCCTCCGCGACCGTCAGCCCGGGGGTCAACTCGAACGCGTCGAACTCCAGGTGCATCGGCTGGCGGCGGGCCAGCGCCTCGAACCCGGTGCGGCTGACGTCGATGGTCGCCCGCTGCCACGGACCGGGGGTCAGCCGCAGGCAAACCGCCCACCGCTCGGCCTCCGGCGGCGGAACCCGGAAGCAACCGGTTCGCTGCACCGTGCGGATCAGCCCCTTGTCGCGCAGCACTTGCAGCGCCCGCGACGCGGTGACCACACTAACTCCATGCTCGCCGGCGACCCCGCGGACGCTCGGCATGCGGCCGCCGTCCCAGGTCCCCTGGAGGATCTTCGCCTCGATCTTGTCGGCGACTTCGACGTACTTCGGAGTGGACGGCAGTGGAGTTGGCATGGCAGCCCGGGGTGAATGCGAGGGGCGTGAGACGCAGCCATCCTAACTTGTGCTACTCACCCCGCAAGTCGATACGCATCGAAGACGCAATAATCGTTCCCGCCCACGACGCTCAATCCTTCCTTAGCGAGAACGAGTCGAACAGCCGGCCCTCCTGGTCGAACGCCTTGCACTCCAGCGTGCCGCCGTGGACAGTGAACTGGCAGAAGTGGTAATCCACCCGCCCCTGGTTGCGGAAGAACGCCGGCACCGGGTCGAAGTCCTCCAGCTTGCCGCCACCGCCACCGGTGGTCAGGTACACCACCCCCTTCGGGTCCACCCTCCCTTCTCGGACCGGCCACGTCCGCTCGTACAGGTGGATGTGGCCGTTCATCGCCACGTCCACCTTGTGCTTCTCGTACAGGGCGATCAGCGGTCGGGCCTTCGCGTCGCCGAGCTTCGAGTGGCCCTTGTACGTGTCCCCGTAGTCGTCGGAGTCCGACGTGTAGCACGGGTGGTGGTGGTAGCAGAACTTCCACCGCGCGTCCGACGCGCCGAGCACCTTGTCCAGCCACTCGTACTGCCCGTCTCCCGGCTTCGGCGACTTGTTCGTATCAAGCACGAAGAACTCGGCGTTGCCGTACCGGTACGAGTAGTGGTACTCGGGCTTCGGCAGCGAGAAGTACCTGTAATAGTGCTCGTGGTTCTTCTCGTGGTTGCCGATGCACGGGTAGACCGGCACCCGGGCGAACAGGTCACGGCACGGCCAGAACAGCTCGTGGACCCACTCCCGCTTGTCGGGGCCGTTGTCCACCACATCCCCCATGTGCAGCACAAAGTGCGGCCGGCGGTCCCACATGAGTTTCGCGATCTTGCCGGTGACGGCTGGGTTCTTCTGCGTGTCGCCGATGACAGTAAAGCTGAACGCGTCGGCCGGCCCGACCGCGGTGCTGAACGTCAGGTACTTACCCTCCAGCTTCTTGCCATCCGCGGAACAGACGACCCGGTAGAAGTACTTGGCATTCGGCTGGAGGCCGTCAAGCGTCACCTCGTGGAGAGTGCCGGGCGTCTGCACCTCGACCGTGCGCTCCGGCGGGAACGTGGGGCCGTACTCGACCACGCAGGAGGTCGGCCGGTCCGTCTCGCACATGACGACGATCGACGTGCGGGTGGCGAACTGGAGGTACGGTTCTAGCACGAACGCCGGGCCGGCGCCGGGTGGGGTCGCGGGCGGGTCGGCGGCTGATGGCCCGGTATCGCGCGAGAGGGTAACGGCGACGAAGGCCGCGGCGCAGAGTGCCGCGGCGACGAGCTTGCGGACGGGCTTGCCCGGCATGGCGCACCTCGGAGCAGGGTGGCGATGCCCTGAGTGTATGACAAGCCGGCGGGCTGTGCGAGACGGCTACACCCGGACCGGGCCGAAGTCATCGACGAGGTCTGCCCACGGGTCATCCGGCGGTGCGACAACGACGGGCACGAGCGGCAGCCCGGCCCGGCGCGCCAGAGGAATCGTGAGATCGTGGACCGGCGCAGCGGCGTGCGGCTCGCCGAACCAACTCCACCCGACGCGGACCGGCGCTGCGGTCGTCAGCCCCGCCGATTGCGCTGGCTGGTCGTCGCGGCCGCCGAGCACCGCTTCCCGACTCACGGCGTCGGCGCCGCGTAGGTTGGCCGCGTCGAGTGCGAGATACTCCGACGCGGCTACGCCGGCCGGCCGGCCGGCGCCCTGTGGCGCGAAGCTGAGCCGCACGCTATTGACCGACCCCACCACACCGTCGGCCAGGTCGAAGACCTGCACCGACCACACGCCGCGGGCGCTCATCCCGTTGAACAGCGCCAGTACCTGATCCGGTCGGACCGCGCCCGTGTCGTCGAACACCGCATTCGCCAGGCCGGTCCCCCGGCGGTTGAACAGCGTCACCGAGCGGCCGTCCGGCGCGACGATGCGGATATTCAGGTCTTGGGTCCGCGCGTGGGTGATGGTCAATTGCACGTCCAGGTCGGCGACGCGGAAGTCCTCCGTCACCACGATGTCGATCCGGGTGGTCCGCCGGTCCTGGATGGTGCGGGGCAGGGCCGGGGCGTCGTAGGTCTTGCGAACCGCCCCGGCTGGTGGCGCCGGCGGTACGGCCGGCGCCCCGCCCAGCGTCGCCGTCGCGGTGAACCGGTCGGCGGCCTCGCCGCGGGTGCCGTTGCCGTTCTGGTCCATCGGGTTGCCGGCCACGTCGCGGACGTCCGGGCCGATCGCCACGGAGTACGTTCCCGTGGCCGTCTGCGATCGCGAGAACATCAGCACGAACTCGGTGTTGTTCTTCCCCGCGACCGACAACACCGCCGAGATACCGAACGGTCCGAACGGGCCGAAGCCCGTCGCGTCCGCGGTGGTGAACGTCGCCGGGGCGATCGGTTCACTGAAACGCACCCGGACGCGGTCGAACGCCCCGGCCCGCGGCCCTTCGAGCGAGGCGCTCACGACTCGCGGCCCGGTCGCGTCGGCGGACGGCGGAGCCGGTGGGGCCGGTGGTGAGAAGTTGAGCATCCGGCCCAGGTCGAGCCGGCCCTCGGCCACGCGGCCGGCCAGGCCCGGCATCTCCGCCGCCGACTCGCGCAGCCTCGCGATGACAGTCTGGTACGACCAGCCGGGGTTGGCGCCCCACAGCAGCGCGACCGCGCCGCTGACGAACGGCGTCGCCATCGAGGTGCCGCTCATCGACCCGTACCGGCCGTTGGGCAGCGTGCTCAGGATGCTGACGCCCGGCGCGGCGACGGCCACGGTCGCCGCGCCGGAGTTTGAGAACCCGGCTAGGTTGTCCGATCGGTCGGTGGCGGCGACCGTGACTACGTTGTCGAACTGGCGGGCGTAGTTGGCCGGGTAGAACGGGCCGGCGTCAATGTTCGTGGCGCCGTTGCCAGCCGCGACAACCACGATCGCGCCGGCCGCCCGCGCCCGCCCGATGGCCGCGGCCAGCGCCGGGTCGGGCGTCGTGCCGCCCCAACTGGCGTTGATGACCTTCGCGCCGTTGGCCACCGCGTAGTCGATCGCCCGGACCGCGTCGCTGGTGTACCCGCCGGACGCGCTCATGAACCGCAGGGCCATGATCTGCGTGATCCACGCGACGCCGGTCACGCCGACCCCGTTGCCGCCTCGGGCGCCGATGATTCCGGCGACGTGGGTGCCGTGGCCGGCGTCGTCCCGCGGGTCGCCGTCGTTGTCGCGGAAGTCCGCCCCGAACACGTCGTCCGCGAACCCGTTGTGGTCATCGTCGAGGCCGTTGCCGGGGACCTCGCGCGGGTTGCGCCACATGTTCGCCGCCAGGTCCGGGTGGGCGTAGTCCACCCCCGTGTCGATGACCGCGACCACGACCGCGCCGGTGCTGACGCTGTGGTCCCACGCGGCGGGCGCGCCGATCTTCGCCAGCCCCCACTGGTCGGACGTTCTGGGGTCGTTGGTCGTCCGCCCGGGTGTGACCAGGTAGTCCGGCTGGGCGGCGACAACGCCCGGCAGCCGGCCGAGGGCGTCCACCGCCGCGCCGACCGCGGTGCCGTCGGCCAGGTCCACGCGGTAGACGCCGGTCGCGATCCGCCCGACCGACACGGCCAGCGGCGAGAGGGACAGTGCGGCGAAGTGGTCGGCGGCCGGGTCCGCGAACGTGACGAGCACCCGGCCGGGGTCGTGGGCGGCGGTCGGCGTGATGCGGACTTCGAGGAGTTCCACCCCCAGGTGCGCGCGCAGGGGTTCCCGGATCGGGGCCGTCATGGGGTCGGTCCTCGCGGCTCGGAGCGGTCGATCAGGTTGTGGCGAGCGGGCCGGACGCACCAATCTTAGCGCCGGTGACGGTGACGGGTAGTCGTCTGGTTCGGAACGGCCGTGCCGGGGCGGCCCGGTGAGATGGGTCGTGCGGGTGTGGGGCGCGGTACGGATTGGGAAGAATGCGGGCTTCGCGACAACGGGTTAAAGTCGAGACCGCGTACCGGGCCGTCCGCGGCGTCACCGGGCGTAGTACATCGGCCGTTGCAGGTCCGCCCGGCGCAGCGCGGCGACGTGGCCGTCGCAGAACACCACGTTGTAAAGCCCCAGGTGCCGGGGCTCCGGGTAGTGGTTCAGGGCGTCGGCGTCGTCCGGCGGCCACGGCAGCCCCGGACCGATGCCGGGCGGGGCGGTCCCGTTGGTCGCGCACAGCGGGTGCCGCGCGTGCTCCCAGCCGAGCATGACGTGGGCCGTGCCGTTGCCGTTGGTGATGTGAACGAGCTGCGCCCCGAGCGGGCCGCCGTCCACCCCGTTGAAAGCGTAGCTGAGCTGCACCGGCTGGCCGTAGGTCGGGCTGCCGGGCAACACGTCCAGCCCCTTCGGGCAGCGGAACGTCGCGCGGTTGCCCTCGACGTACGGCCACAGGAAGGAGCTGGTCGGGTCGTAGTCCGGCAGCGGCGGGTCGGCGTACCGGACCCGCTCGTCGAACGGCGCCCAGTACGTCCCGCCCTCCTGGCCGGGCGGCAGCTTGCCGTCGCGGTCGAGGGCGTAGTGGTGGGCAGCCAGGCCGATCTGCTTGAGGTTGTTGGCGCACTGAATCCGGGCGGCGGCCTCGCGGACCCGCTGCACGGCGGGCAACAACATCCCGATCAGGACCGCGATAATGGCGATCACCACCAGCAACTCGATCAGCGTGAAGGCGCTACGGCGGTCCCGGCAGGGGTCTGCGTGGATGCAGGACATGAGATGAGCCCTCCTCGGGCCAACCGGCCGCCTTACTCC
>DATLIF010000118.1:0-9051 GCA_035539575.1 Fimbriiglobus sp.
CTTCGAGGCCCACCGTCTGACGCTCGGGTTGTCCCGGTGGGCCTCGAAGACTCGACCCACCCTACAAGATCAGGTGAGGAGGGGCTTCACCACATTCCCGGCCACGTCCGTCAGGCGGAAGTCGCGGCCGGCGTGGCGGTAGGTCAACTTCTCGTGGTCCAGGCCGAGCAGGTGCAGGATGGTCGCGTGGAAGTCGTGGACGTGGACCTTGTCCGTGGCCACGGTCGCGCCGATGTCGTCGGTGGACCCGTAGGCGATACCACCCTTGATGCCGGCCCCGGCCAGCCACGACGAGAAGCACGCCGGGTGGTGCCCGCGGCCGGTCGGCCCATCTCGCCCCGGCGTGCGGCCGAACTCCGTCGTCCAGACGACGAGCGTGTCGTCGAACATGCCGCGACGCTTCAAGTCTTGCAGAAGCCCGGCGATCGGTTTGTCGATCTTCTTCGCCAGCGGGGCGTGGGCGGCCATGTCGTTGTGCGAGTCCCAGTTCTCCGCCGAGTTCGAGCCGTTGTCGATCAACTCGACGAACCGCACCCCGCGCTCGGCGAGCCGGCGGGCGACCAAGCACTGCCAGCCGAAGCTCTTGGTGTCGCCGCGCTCCAGGCCATACAGGTCGAGCGTCTCCTTCGTCTCCTTCGACAGGTCGAACGCCTCCGGGGCCTCGAACTGCATGCGGAACGCGGTCTCGAACGTGCGGACCCGCGCGGCCAGGTCGGTGTCGTTGCCGTTCCGCGTCAGATGTGAGCGGTTGAGCTTGCCGGCGAGGCCCAGTTCCAGCTCCTGCAAATCGGCGGTCTTCGCCTGTCGCTGGACGTTGGGGATCGGGTCCTTGCCGGGGAGGACGCGCGTACCCTGGTGGTAGGCCGGCAGGAAGTCGTTGGCCCAGACCTGGGTGCCGGCGTACGGCAGTTGCGGGGCGATGACCACGAACGACGGCAGGTTCTTGTTGAACGTGCCCAGGCCGTAACTGACCCAGGATCCGAGGCTCGGCCGGGCGAAGAAAAACGACCCGGTGTGGATGGCCAGCGTCGCCTGGAAGTGTTCGTTGTTGTCGGTGGACATCGACCGGACGAGGCAGACGTTGTCCATTTGGTCGCGGAGGTGCGGGAACAGGTCGCTGACCTGGGTGCCGCACTTGCCGCCGGGCTTGAACTTCCATTGCGGCTTCACGAGCGGCGTCTTGGAAAGCGACAGCCCGCCGCCGACGCCGAGGGTCTTGCCGTCGGCGGCAAAGAGTTTGGGTTTTGGGTCGAACGTGTCCATGTGCGACACGCCGCCGGTCGAGAACAGGAAGATGACGCGCTTGGCCTTCGGGGCGTAGTGCGGCGGCTTCGGCGCGAGCGGATCGGCGGACCTGGCCCCGCTGTCCTCCGCGAGCAGGTGCGAGACGAGCGTCGGCAGGAGTGCCGAGCCGCCGACCAACGAGCGGATCACGTCCCGGCGGGTGGGGCTGTGGATGAACCTGGGCATAAGCGGCCTCGCTCGGTTGCAGGTCTTCGCTCGGCTCAGCGGTCTTTAGCCGCGGAGCGGCGACCGATGGTAGCCAGGGGCGCAAGCCCCTGGTACGACCATTCCCCGAGCCCCGGAGGGGCGACAGAACGCCGAGGCTACCGTGCGTTCTGTCGCCCCTCCGAGGCTCAGCATTTCTCTCGTGCCTGTTCCAGGGGCTCGCGCCCCTGGCTACCATCGGTCGCCCCCTTGGGGCTACAGACGGTGGGCCTCGAAGACTCGGCTCACCCTACAAAACTCACTCCACGTACACGAACTCGTTGCTCAGGAAGACCACCCGGGCGAAGCTCTCCCACGTCTTCGCCGGCAACTCGCCCGTGCCGACGCCGCTCTCCCGTAGCTTCTCCGTCACCTTCGTCAGGAACTCCTGTGCCGCGGCCTGCTCGTCGGCGGTCGGCGGCCGGCCGTAGGCCAGGAGGTACGCCCGCTCCACCCGGCCGGCATCGCCGTCCGCCGCGGCGAGCAGTCTCGCCGCGAACTTCTTCGCCTGCGCATGCACGAACGGGTCGTTCATCAGGTACAACGCCTGCAACGGGGTCGTGCTGGTGATCCGCTTCGCGGTGCTGGCGTTGGTGTCCGCGCCGTCGAAGAGCGCCAGGAACGGGTGCCGCTGGATGCGCTGCGTCATCAGGTAGACGCTGCGGCGGTCGGTGTCGTAGACGGCCTTGAACGGCTTGTGTTGCGTGTAGTCCCAGGTGTTCGGGTCCGGGAACGGGTGCGAGCCGCCGCGGCCGCGGTCGAGGTCGCTGGAGACGGCCAGCATCGCGTCGCGGATCGACTCGGCGTCCAGCCGCTGCCGCGGGAACCGCCACAGGTATTCATTGTCCACGTCGTGGCGGGCGTTGGCCGCGTCGTCGGCGCCGGAGAGTTGGTAAGTGCGCGAGAGCATCACCAGCCTATGCATCGCCTTGACCGACCAGCCGGACTCGGCGAACCGGCTCGCCAGGTAGTCGAGTAACTCCGGGTGCGTCGGCGGCGTGCCTTGCTTGCCGTAGTCACTGGGTGTCGCGACGATCCCCTTGCCGAAGTGGTAGTGCCAGACGCGGTTGACCATCACCCGCGCCGTCAGCGGGTTCTTGGGGTCGGCGATCCACCGCGCCAGGTGCAGCCGGCCGCTGCCCTGGACTTTCGCTGGCAGGGTCTGGCCGCCCAGCACCGTCGGGAACCGCCGCGGCACTTCCTTGCCTTGCCGCTCGGGGTCGCCCTTGATCTGCACACAGGCGTTGCCGACCTTGTGCTTGCCCTCGGTCTTCCCCTCTGCGACCGCGTAGGCCAGCTCGAACGGCCACGGCTTGCGGTCGAACCGGTCCTTCTCCTTCTTCGCCGCCGCGACCGCCTTGGTCAGCTCCTCGACGCGCTTCTTCGCCGCCTTCACCCGATCCGGGTCGTGCAACTTCTCCGCCCACCGGACCACCTGGTCGGCCGCCCGCTTCTCGACCGCGAGTCGCTTGGCCTTCGCCTCGACCTTGGCCAGTTCCGCTTTCCGCTCGTGCTCGGCACGTTCGATCTCGCTGGCCGACGCGAGGGGCACGAGGTCGCGCTGCACCTGGTCCAGTTCGATGCCGGCGCGCGGGTAACGGGTGCTCTGGAAGAACCCGTACAGCGCGTAGTAGTCCTCCTGCGAGATCGGGTCGAACTTGTGGTCGTGGCAGCGCGCGCAGTTGATCGTCAGCCCCAGGAACGTCCGGCCGAGGTTGTCGATGGTGTCCTCGTAGGTCAGATACCACGGGTAGCGCGCGTCCTCGTAGGAGCCGAACCGTCGGGCATTCGCCAGGTAGCCGGTTGCGATGAGCTTTTGATACCGGTCGGTGGCGTCGGTCGCGGGAAGCAGGTCGCCGGCGAGTTGCTCGGTGATGAACCGGTCGTAAGGCAGGTCGCGGTTGAAGGCGTCGATCACCCAGTCGCGGTACTTGACCATCTGGGGGATCGGGAAGTCGGAGTTGTCGCCGGCGGAGTCGGCGTAGCGGACCACGTCGAGCCAGTGCCGGCCCCAGCGCTCGCCGTAGGCCGGCGATGCCAGCAGCCGATCGATCAGCTTCGCGTAGGCGTCCGGCGAGTCGTCGTTGAGGAAGTCGGCGATCTCCTCCGGCGTCGGCGGCAGCCCGGTCAGATCGAAGGTCGCCCGGCGGATGAGCGCCCGCTTGTCGGCCGGGGCGACCGGCTTGAGGTCCCGCTTCTCCAGTTCTGCGAGAACGAACCGGTCGATGGGGTTGATCGGCCAGGACTCGTCCTTGACCGGTGGCGGCGGGTGGTCGCGGACGGGCTGGAAGGACCAGAAGTCGCGACCCTTCGTCGGATCGGCGGCGGCGGTCGCGGCCCCGGTCCGCGGGTCCGGGACGCCCATCTTGACCCACGCCTCCAGGTCGGCGATCTCGGCGTCGGTCAACTTCTCCTTGGGCGGCATCGGCTGCACGTCGGCGGCGTGGCGGACGGCCAGGATGAGCGGGCTTTTCGCCGGCTCGCCGGGCACGACGACCGGGCCGGACGCGCCGCCCTGTTTGACGCCGTCGCGGGTGTCGAGGCGCAGCTCGCCGCGGAGCTTCTTGGCCTCGGCGCTGTGGCAGGAGTAGCAGTGCTTGACCAGCAGCGGCCGGACCTTCCGCTCGAAGAACTCGATCCCCTCCGGGGACGGCCTGTCGTCGGCGAGCGCGAGCAGTGGGCAGACGAGGAGCGCGGCCGCGAGGAGAACGGCCCGACAAACTCGCCGGAGGGTGATTACATTCATCGTCCGGTCCGGTGAGACAGCCGCCGTCCGCGGCCGGAGGGAGGGCCTGAACTGAAATCGTACTCCGCCCGGCGGACGGACTCAAGCAAACCAACCCGGCGAGCGGGGGACGTCACTCCCCCGAGGGGGAGCGCCCGGCAGTTCGCTTGCACCTCGGGGGAGTGACGTCCCCCGCTCGCCGGGTTGGTGAGTGCGAAATCGCAGGCAGAACGTTCTGCTCACTTCAGTTCGCGGACGAAGACGTTCATCAGTTCCAACCCCTCGGCCGGCTTGAACCGGATCGGTCCGGCCGCGACCCCGGGGGTGGCCCTGCTGATCTGCCGGCCGTTAACGCTTCTCGTTACCTCGTCCGGGCTGACGATCACGGCAACCCGGGTCCACTTTCCCCGGCTCGGGGCGTCAGCGTTGGTAATGCTGTGCAACTGGTTCGTCCCGAATTCGACGGACCAGTCGCCCTTCGACTTGGCCGGCATCTTGCAGTCGAACACCAGCTCGAACCGCTCGAACGACTTCTCCGACACCAGGTCCGCCTTGCCGGCCGCCTTCAGGGTGCCGCCGGCCGCCTTCCAGGCGCCGTCGTCCGTCTTCCACCCGGCGAGGTCCAGCCCGTTGAAGAGCGACTTGTGGCCCTGGTCCGCCTTCGCCACCTGGTCCGGCTTCGGGTTCGTGGACGGCAGTTCCTTGATGCGGATGTTGCGGAAGTGGCACTCGGACCCCTCGGCCTCCAGCGCCAGGTAGCCCTTGCGCGGGTTGCACTCGCTCACCCCGGAGACCTCCTTGCCGTTGACGTGCAGCTTGAGGACCCCGTCGTTGGCGACCACCTTGTAGTGGTTCCACTGGCCGGCCCCCTTGACCCGCTCCTCGCTCGGCAGGCACCGCATCGCCCCGCGCGGGTGTGGCCGGTCCGGCTTGCACGTCGCCCCCCAGATGGCGAACACGTCCCCGTGGTTGGTGGCCCAGTCCGTCTTCGGGTAGTTGATGAGCACCTGCACCTCTATGCCGCGGGTGAACGGCGTCCCGACCGCCGGCAGCGGATCGCCCCAGATGAACACCCCGGAGTTGGCGACCTCCGTCTTGTTGACGTGCATCCACTCCAACTCCAGGACGAAGTTCTCGTACTGCTTCGCCGTCCGCAGGAAGCTGATCGGCCGGCCAGTCGTGACGATCTCGTTGCCCTTCACGGCGAAGGTGGCTGGGTGGCCGTTGACGGTCACCCAGCCATCGAGGTCCTTGCCGTTGAACAGCGGCACGAACCCGTCCTTGTCCGGCTCGGCGGCGAAGGCAGGCACCGCGAGGGCGAGGAGGACGAGCAGCGCGAGCGAACGGGTCATCGCGGACTCCTTCGGGGAGAGGTCGGTCGGGTGGCCGCTACTATACCGGATGCCGCCCGCCCGTTCCAACCAGGCGGGCGGGGGACGTGAGTCCCCCGAGTGGTCCGCGAAGTCGCAGGCACTTTACTCGGGGGACTGACGTCCCCCGCTCGCCCCAGACACGGACGCCCGATGCACCCGACCGCGTTGTTCCGCCACTGCCCCCGGTGCGGGGCCATGCTGCCCTCGCCCGGGTCGAACCCGCTCGCCTGCGGCGGGTGCGGGTTCACCTACTTCTTCAACCCGACGGTGGCGGCCGCGGCGTACATCTTCGACGGCGACGGCCGGGCGCTGTTCATCCGCCGCGCGCACGAGCCGTCGAAGGGGAAGCTGGCGGTCCCCGGTGGGTTCATCGACATCGGCGAGACGGCCGAGGGGGCGCTGCGGCGAGAGGTCCGCGAGGAAGTCGGCATCGAGATCGACCGGCTGGCGTTCCTGGGCTCGTGCCCGAACGATTACGCCTACCGCGGGGTGACGTACCCGGTGGTGGACCTGATCTTCACCGCCGACGCGGTGCGTGCGGAGTCGGCTCAGGCGCTGGACGCGGTGGCCGGCATCGAGTGGCGGCCGGTCGCGGAGGTCGATCCCGACGAGCTAGCGTTCCCGTCGCTGCGCATGGGGTGGGAGAAGCTCAGGAGCCGCGACGGCTAGTGTCGGCGGGCCGTCACGCAGGGCGATTCGCCTTCATACGAACGTGCGCATGCGCAGGGCCTGGGCCCGGGGGATGAACGTCCCGCTGGGCGAGGTCGCGAACATGAGCATCGCGCGCGTGGACACGATCGGGTGGTCGTGATCCACGCGCAAACAGTGGCCAGCCTCGTGGGCAAGAATCTCGCCGGTGTGCTCGGGGATGTCGTCCTCGATCAGGATGTCATGGCCGCCAAGCTCCGACAGGCCGTCACACGAGTCGGTCGGACCGAACCTTCGCCGGCGCCGACCGTCCGAGCCGCGCCTCCAGGTGCGCTCGGCGTCCTCCTCGATCTCGCGGACGAAGAAGCAGGTGATCCGGGCTGCCGGGTCGCGGTGGCGGACGATGGCGTTCCACTCGTCGTAATGGTCCTTGAAGGCGTTGATCTCCTTGCCGAACCGGTCCGTGAGTGGCAGCGAACTCGCTCCACCCGGAGGCATCACGAACTCGATGTTCGTCTGCTTCCTGTAGATCCGGTTCATCCGCATCAGAAACTTCTCTTCGTTGCCGGGTTTGCGGTCGGTGCTGTAACGGCGGAATCGATGATTGACGTAGAGGAAGGCGATCCGCACCGTGAGCTTTCTCCGCACGGCGACGCGCAGTCGCGCCACCACACGGCCGTCGCTGTCCACCGCGTGAACCTCGGCGTCTCCGTCAAAGGCACACCACAGGCTCATGAACTGCGGGCTTTGCGTCGCCCAGGTCAGGGGTTGCCGGACGTGTGCGGGGTGTCGGACCTGGACGACGTTGGGGGCAGTGCTCACCAGCCTCAGGCCGATGCCGTTCTCCAGGCGGACCACCCGGGACCCCCGCTCGAATCGCACCAGGACCCACGGCGGCTGGAGGGGTTCGGAGGTGTTGTCGAAGCCGTCATTGCGGTTGGCCGGGTCGCGGCGATCGAAGCGGACCGGCCCCGTCGTTACGGGGAACGAGATCTCGACCACGACGGCACGGAAGCGGTCATCTTCCGTGCCGTCGTCGTGATCGGCACTCTTGGCATCAGCCTCGCCGGTCGCGGTGGCGATGAGCTGGGCCGGCCGGGCGCCGTGCAGCAAGAGGTAGTTACGCACGGCCGCCACGCGCTGTTCCGAGAGTTGCTGGTTGATCCCGGCCGAGCCGCTGCGGCTGGTGGTGCCGTGCAGGCGGACCTGCGCCCCGAATATGGCGAGCAGGGGGACCAGGTTCTCGTCCAGCCACCGCTGGTGTTCGAGCTTGAGGGCGATGCCCCCGACGTCGAAGTTGTACAGCTTCCAGGCGAGTCGCCGCGTGTTCGTCTCACTGGGCACGGAACGTGGCTCGACCTGTCCGGGGCCGGTAGCCGTTGCCATGGCGGTCTCCGTCGGCAGGGCAGAGGGCAATCCCTGCAAGGGAGGAACTGTGCGACATCAGTCCTTCCAGGGGGCCACCAGACCTATGCCCATCCGCACGGCGGACCGGACACGGGATTGAGTTTTTTTGACGGACCGACGGGTTTACCCCGCATCTGGCGAGAGGTGATCTGGGAGTGGCTTGCTTTGTTGCACCCCTCGGGTGTCGATCCTCACCCCGAAGAGGTGGTACAACATGATGCTTTGACGAAATCCTTGGGGTGCGGAGGACTCTCTTCAGCCCGAAGGGCTGGGAGTTCTCAGCCCAGGGCAACGCCCTGGGGAAGGCGATCCCACCCCGCCCCAGCCTGAAAGGCTGGGACTCGCCGCCTTGTCCCAGCCCTTCGGGCTGGGGGGATTGGCCCCACGGACCCAGGGCGTTGCCCTGGGCTGAGAACTCCCACCCCTTCGGGGTGAAGACCGACTCGCCGCATCACGAGGGTTGCGACAGCCTACGTCGTGCCTCGAAGATTCGGCCCGACCTACAAGACGTGCCTGCTGAAGAACCCCCAGATCAACTCGTTCGCGTTCAGCTTGTTCGACGGCTGGCCGCCGATACGCGGGTTCAACTGACCCTTGCCGCCGGGCCAGTGGTGGCCGAGTCCTTCCACGAACACCGCCCGGTACTCGACCGGACCAGGGTACACCTCCTCCCGCACTCCACCCGTGTCGGACACCACCTCCGGCACCGGCGCACAGCCCAACGCCGACGCCCACGCCTCCAGCGACTCGACGACCGGGCCACGGCGCACCACCCGGCCGCCCCACGGCAAGCGAACCTGTCCGCCATGCAGCGGCACCAGCGGGTCGGCAGTGCCGATGACATAGAGTGTCGGCACCGGGCGCGACGGCCGCGGGTCCGCCACCCGGCAGTACCCGGCCACCGGCGCGACCGCGGCCAGAAGGTCCGACCGCTCGGTCGCGAACCGGAACGCCATCGCCGCCCCATTCGAGAACCCGGACAGGTACACCCGCCGCGGGTCGCCGTCGGTCTGATCCAGGACGTCGGCGATCACCGCGGCCAGGAACTCGACGTCCTCGGGGCCCTCGGTCCACCGCTGCGGGTTGGTCAGGAACTTCGGCGGCCGGGCCGAGTCCGGCGGCAGCCCCTCGGGGATCGCCAGCGTGAACCCCGCCCGCCCGGCAAAGGCCGACCATCCGGTTTCGCCGTCGGCCCACGCGGCGGTGCCGCCGGTCCCGTGCAGGAAGACCACGACCGGCCGATGTGCATCCGAACCAGCCCTCGCCAGCAGATAGCGCCGCTCGACCCCTGCGACCGTTACGGAGACGGATTCCACGCAAGTCCCCCAGCTCGCCGCGTCCCCGGGTGGCCAACGGCACCCCGGGTTGCGTCGTTCTTCAGCCTAAGGGTATGCTGACACACGGGAAGAC
>DATLIF010000119.1:0-4122 GCA_035539575.1 Fimbriiglobus sp.
CTTCGAGGCCCACCGTCTGAAGCACGGTGGGCCTCGAAGACTCGACCCACCCTACTTCGCTTCCCGCTGCTGGGCGTGCTTCAGCAGGGCGATCTCGGCGTCCAGGCGGTGCCGACGCGCGGTCCATACCAGGGATGGCCGGGCGATTTCTTGTCTGATCCTATCCCGGACGAACGCCTCGATTTCCTTGTGGACCCCGACGCCGAATTCCAGCCAGGCGCGTTGGTCCTCCCGCCGGTCGGAGAGTTCGACCCCGGTTGCTATCGCCTCCCGGGCCACCTGCGGAATTGCGATCAAGGTGATTTCAAACGGAGACCTCGGATCACCGATCTGCCGGAATTGAATCTCGCTCGCTAGCTCCTCCATGGCAGTCCGCAATTTCGCCTTCTGCAATTTCCGCAGTGGGGGGTCGCTTACCTCTACGGTCGGAACGTGCTTCGCGGTGAACGCCTTTATCTCGTCCAACGTGATCGGCTTGATGTCCGGGAACGCGGTCGGCACCTCGCCCGCCTTGTTCCACGCCGGGTCCGGCTTGCCAGCATCGGCCTTCGCCACTGGTACGGGTTTCCCCGATTCCGCCGGCTTCCGGTCCTGACCGACGGCGACGATCGCCCCTGTCCCGGCCAACCCGACCGCTGCGGCGGAGACGGCGGCCACAAGCTTCAGCTTCGCGGTTCGCATGGCGGATAGCACTCCTTCAGCCAGTGAAACAACTGCCGGCGACGCGCCCCCGCCCACGGCGGACGTGGCCGACCGGACCAAGTTCCCGGACGCACTCCCCGTGATCGCAACCAGAGCCAGCGCCACCCCGCGGCGTTCGAGCCGCTGGCGGAGGCGATCCCGACCCCGGCTGAGCCGGCCGGAGACGGTGCCGACCGGCCAGCCGAGTACCCTCGCCGCCTCGGCGTGAGTGTGCCCTTCCAGGTCGCATAGCAGCACCGGCAGGCGGTAGCGGTCGCCCAGCCTCTCCAACTCCTCGTGGACGACCGCCGCCAACGCCGGATCCGGGCCGGCCGGGGCGGGCAGGTCTGACAACTCGGCGGATCGAATTCGCTTCGATCGGAGCTTTAGCGCCGCATGCAAGGCGACGCGGTGCAGCCACCCGGCGGCACTGCCGCCGCGGACCGAGCCGGCCTTGCGCGCCAGCGCCAGGAACGTTGCCTGGAAGGCGTCCTCGGCGTCGGCCTCCTGGCGCAGCACTCCGCGGCAGACCTTCCAGACGAGGTCCGCATGTCGGCGAACCAGCAACTCGAAGGCGGCCTCGTCGCGGACCGCCGCGAACCGACGCAAGAGGTCCGCGTCGGACACCCCCTCGGCCGGGGCCGCGTGCAGGAACCGGAGCAATGCGGGCAGGGACATGGGAGCTTCTCTGTGGGAGGGCGAGGCTCCTGCCGAGCCGAAGCTTCCAGAGGCTCGGCAGGAGCCTCGCCCTCCCTTTGGGCGTGTCTACCCGATTTGATCCTCCGCCCTCCCCGGACTCATACAGAAATCGCCCCGGCATTCGGATTCCACTTCGGGCGAAACACCGTCTCCGAATGGAACCGTGTTCTACAGTTGCCGCAACTGTCCCCACCCCCCGCCGAGACGGAACGTCCATGGCCCAGGTACTCGACGCCCCGCCGCGGTCCACGGCGGCCGGGTTCAGCCCGTCCCTCACCCCCACCCTGACGCTGTTCCTCATCAGCGTGGTCGGGCTATTCCTGGAGTTGATGCTCATCCGCTGGGTGAGCACTGAGATCCGCATCTTCGCGTACTTGCAGAACACCGTGCTGGTGGTCTGCTTCCTCGGCCTGGGCATGGGCTGCTGGGACTGCCGCAAGCCGTTCGCGCTGCGGCACGTCCTCGTACCGCTCTTGATCCTGGTCGGGCTGCTGGCGGTGCCGACCACCCGGGTGTTCTTCGGCCACACCATCACCGACATGCTTGGGCAGGTCGGCGGGGTAGAGTTCTGGGGCGCCGGTGGCGCGTCCGGCTGGATCGCGGTCAGCGCCGCCGTCGTCGGCGTGGCGCTGACCGGCGGGCTGATGTTCCTGCTGTGGGCGACGTTCGTGCCGGTCGGCCGGCTGCTGGGCAAGCTCCTCGACGACCACCCGAACACCCTGTGGGCGTACTCGGTCAACGTGGCCGGAAGCCTCATCGGCATCTGGCTGTTCGTGGCGTGCAGCGCCGTCGGGCTACCGCCGGTCGGATGGCTGGCGGTGTTCACGGCGGGGTCGATCCCGCTGCTGGGGACCGCCGGCCGGTCGAAGCTGGCGGACGTGGGGATGCTGGCGGCGCTACTCGGGTTCGGGTTCCTGGGCGGGATCGAGCCAGGCTGGCAGGAGACGCGGTGGTCACCGTACCAGAAGCTGTCGGTCATGGTGCTCGACGAGCCGGCCCCGACCGTCTGGGGGCGGCTCGACGGGGAGCGGTCACCGCCGACCCGCGCGATCGGGACGCACTTCATCGCGGTGAACAACATCGGCTACCAGGCGACCATCGACCTGGACCCGGCCCGGGTGGCGGCCCGGCCGGACGTGTTCCCGCCGGCCCAGCGCGGGTACTCGCAGTACGACGTGCCGCCAAAGCTGCACCCGGCGCCGGGGTCGGTCCTGGTCGTCGGGGCCGGGTCCGGCAACGACGTGGCCGGGATGCTGCGCAACGGCGCCCGGTCGGTGACGGCGGTTGAGATCGACCCGGCGATCATCGAGTTCGGCAAGAAGTACCACCCCGAGAAGCCGTACGCCGACCCGCGGGTGCGGGTGGTCAACGACGACGCGCGTTCGTTCTTCGCCACCACGGCCGAGAAGTACGACGTGATCGCGTTCGGGCTTCTGGACTCGCACACGACGACGGCCATGACCAACGCCCGGCTGGACCACTACGTCTACACGCGCGAGAGCCTGGCCCACGCGAAGACGCTCCTGAACCCCGGCGGGGTGGTGGTGCTGAGCTTCGAGGCGCAGAAGCCGTATATCGCTGACCGGATGGCGGTGGCACTGGCGGAGGTGTTCGGCCGCGAGCCGCTGGTCTTCCGGGTGCCGAACAGCGCCTCCGGCTGGGGCGGGGTGTTGTTCGTCACCGGCGACCTGGACGCGGCCCTGCGTCAGATCGACGCCGACCCGAAGCTGGCCGCGCTGGTCGAGGAGTGGAAGGCGATGATGCCGTTCGAGCTGACCGGGACGACCGCCCCGGCGACCGACGACTGGCCGTACATCTACCTGGAGTCGCCGTCGATCCCGCCACTATACCTGCTCCTGGCGGGGGCGCTGGTGGTGCTGTTCGCGGTCGGGCTGCGGGTGCTGAAGACGCCGCAGATCATCGCCGGCTGGGACCGGTCGCAGAGCCACTTCTTCTTCCTCGGGGCAGCGTTCATGCTGCTGGAGGTGCAGAACATCAGCAAGGCGTCGGTGGTGCTGGGCAACACCTGGGTGGTGAACGCGGTGATCATCTCCGGGGTGCTGGGGATGGTGCTGGCCGCCAACTTGGTGACGGCGCGTCTGCCGAACCTGCCGGTCGGCCCGGTGTACGGGCTGTTGATCGCGAGCTGCCTGGGGCTGTACTTCCTGGACCTCTCGACGTTCGCGTTCCTGCCGTATGCTTCCAAGGCGCTGATCGTCGGCACGCTGACGAGCCTGCCGATGCTCTTCAGCGGGATCGTGTTCGCGCGGTCGTTCGTGGCGACGCCGCGGAAAGACCGGGCGCTGGGGGCGAACCTGTTCGGCTCGCTGGTCGGGGCGCTGTTGCAGACGCTGACGTTCGTGGTCGGGATCAAGGCGCTGCTGCTGATCGTGGCGCTGCTGTACATCGCCGCGATGCTGACCCGCCCGAAGGGTGTGACGGTAACGGAGCCGCGGGTAGAACCGGCGGTGGCGTGACCTGCCTTTCAGCCGCGGAGCGGCGACCGACGGTAGCCAGGGGCGCAAGCCCCTGGTAACGATCGCGAGAAAGTGACTGAGCCCCGGAGGGGCGACAGACCGCCGGTCACTCGGCGTGTTCTGTCGCCCCTTGTATGTTTCGTACACCGAAGGGAACAGGTGGGGTAGACCGTGTGCCCCTCGGGCCACGAGCCCGACCCGGAGCGAGGATCACCCCACCGTCCCCGGCACCCCCGGAGCCCGAACAGGCGCGCGGACCCACACC
>DATLIF010000120.1:0-8550 GCA_035539575.1 Fimbriiglobus sp.
CTTCGAGGCCCACCGGCTGCGGGCGAGCGGTGGGCCTCGAAGACTCGACCCACCCTACAAGAGTCATCCGTGAGACGCCCCGCATGAGCCCGGCCATTGAGACCCGCGGGCTGACCCGCGACTTCGGCGACTTCCGCGCGGTGGACGCCATCGACCTGCGGGTCGAGCGCGGCACCTTCTACGGCTTCCTCGGCCCCAACGGGGCCGGCAAGTCCACCACCATGAAGATGCTCACCGGCCTGCTCGCCCCGACCGACGGCGACATCCGCGTCCTCGACCGCGACGTCCTCGACCACAGGCAGGCCCTGGACGCGAAGCGGCACGTCGGCGTCATCACCGAGAACCTGTCCCTGTTCGATAACCTCACCGGTCGCGAGTACCTGACGTTCGTCGGCCGCATGCACCTGTTGCCGCGGGAGACGATCCGCACGCGGTCGGACGAGTTGCTCACCCTTCTCGGGCTGGACCAGGACGAGGGAAAACTCACCATCGAGTACTCCCATGGCATGAAGAAGAAGCTGGCCCTGGCCGCGGCCCTGTTGCCCAACCCGGACCTGCTCTTCCTGGACGAGCCGTTCGAGGGCGTGGACGTGGTCACCTCCCGCGTCGTCCGCGACCTGCTGGCCGGGTACGTGGACCGCGGGTCTACGGTATTCCTCACGTCCCACGTCCTGGAAATCGTCGAGAAGCTCTGCACGCACGTCGGCATCATCGTGAAGGGGAAATTAGTCGAGCAGTCTTCAATGACCGAGATCCGCAAGGTCGGCTCACTGGAGGACCTGTTCTTGCGGGCGGCCGGGGCGGACGCGCTGGCGGCCCCGAAGCTGAGCTGGCTGGAGGCCGCGACGTGAACCCCATCCTGGGACCGCGGCCGTCCCGGCCGCTCTGGCTACACGGGTCGGCGTGCTTGACTGTTGCCGAGGCCCCCGGACTCGGGAAGCCAGAGCGGCCGGGACGGCCGCGGTCCCAGGAGGCCGCGACGTGAACCGCGAGCACCTCCTCGCCTTCATCTGGCTCCGCTGGCGGCTGCGGGTCAACCAGCTCAAGAAGGGCGGGATCGTTAACGCCGTTCTGCTCACCGTTCTGGCGGTGGCGGCCGTCGGCGTGGCCGTCGGGATGTTCGTGGGCGGCTTCCTCGGCGGGGCCCTCGGGATGCCGATGGCGTCCCCCGAGTTGCAACTCCTGATCTGGGACGGCGTGGTCGTCGGCTTCCTGTTCACCTGGATGATCGGCCTGTTGACCGAGTTGCAGCGGACCGACGCCCTCACCCTGGACAAGTTCCTGCACCTGCCGGTCTCGCCGGCCGGCGTGTTCCTTGTCAATTACCTCAGCTCGCTGGTCGCTCTGAGCACGGTCGTGTTCGTCCCGGCGATGGTCGGCCTGCTCCTCGGGCAGGTGTTCGCCGGGGGGTTCGCCCTGCTCCTGGGGTTCCCGCTGCTGGCGGCCTTCATCCTGGCCGTGACGGCGGTGACGTACTTGTTCCAGGGGTGGCTGGCGAAGTTAATGTCCAACCCCCGCCGCCGGCGGACGGTCCTCGTCTTCGTGACCATGGGGTTCATCCTGGTCTTGCAACTGCCGAACTTCATTAACCTGGCCGCGCAGCCGTGGAACCGTGGACCGGATGACTCCGTGACGTGGCGGACCGCGGAAACCCAGGCGGCCGCGAAGGAGTTGGCCGAGGGCCGTTTGAAGCCCGACGAGTACACGAAGCGGGTCCAGGAGATCGACCAGCAGGCCAAGCAGCGGGGCCAGGACGCGGACCAGCGGCTGTGGGGCGAGGTCGGGCGGACCGCGTGGCTGGTCAACGTCGTGATCCCGCCCGGCTGGCTGCCGCTCGGCGCCGCCCGGTTGGCGGACGGCTCTGTCGTGCCGGCGCTACTCGGCACCCTCGGGCTGACGCTGATCGGCGGGCTGAGCCTGTGGCGCGCGTATCACACGGTGCTGAAGCTATACACCGGCCAGACCGCCGGCGGGGATGGCCGCCCGCAGCCGGCGGCGGCCCCGCCACGGACCGACCGGATCACGATGGTCGAGTGGCGGCTGCCGGGCGTGTCCGAGTACGCCTCGGCGGTGGCGGCAGCCGGAATGCGGTCGCTGACCCGTGCGCCGGAGGCCAAGATGATGCTGGTCGTCCCGGTGATCCTCGTGGTGGTGTTCGCCGGGGTGGTGATATCCATGCCGATCGAAGTGCCGGGGCCAGTCCGCCCGCTGATGGCGGTCGGGGCGGCGGCGATGGTGCTGCTCACCTCGGTCCAGCTCATTGGCAACCAGTTCGGCTATGACCGGGCCGGGTTCCGGGCGTACGTCCTCTCGCCGATCCCGCGTCGCGAGATCCTGTTGGGCAAGAACCTGGCGACTTCGCCGCTGACGCTGGGCGTCGGGGCGTTCATCGCGCTGGTGGTCGGCTGCGTCTACCCGATGCGGCCCGACCACTACCCGGCGGTAGCGGTCCAGCTCGTGACGATGTTTTTGCTGAACAGCCTGGCGGCGAACGCCCTGTCGATCGCGGCCCCGATCCCGATGGCCGCCGGCGCGATGCAGCCGTCGAACGTGCGGTTCGTCCCGGTGCTGTTGCAGATGTCGTTCATGTTCGTGTTCCCGGTCGTGCTGATCTTGGTCCTTGCTCCGCTGGGGGTCGAGGTGCTGCTGGCCGAGGCGTGGGACGTCCGTGGCTGGCCGGTGTCGCTGGTCCTGTCGGTGCTTGTGCTGGCGGGGGTCGTGCCTCTGTACCGGCGCGTGCTGTCGCTGGAAGGCGACTGGTTGGCCGCCCGCGAACAGGCGATCCTGGAGGTCGTGGTGTCCAAGGCCGAGTAACAAGACAGATGGCCACAAAAAGGCACGAAGAGTCACAAAAAGTAAGAGCAAGAGTCGGTTGAAAACCGTGGGCATTCTGTCTTTACTCTTCGTGCCTTTTTGTGCCTTTTTGCGGCCATTCTGTCTTCCGGGAGGGTGAGATACTCATGCTCCGCGGCTGGCGTTGGTTGGTCGTCATCGTCGCCCTGATCGGGCTGGCCCTGGCGTTGCAGGCCGGGCTGGTCGCGTTCGCGGGGTACGTCCTCCTCGGCGTCTACCTGCTCAGTCGTTACCTCGCCAAGGCCTGGGTGACGAATCTCTCCGCCGAGCGAGTCTTCCACTCCGACCCCCTGGAGGTCGGCGACACCGTCGAGATGACGGTCCGCTTGACCAACACCGGCACCATGCCGGTCGGCTGGGTGCTGATCGAGGACATGGTCCCCGAGGAGGCAGTCCGCAAGCGACGACTCACCATCAAGGGCCGGCGGATCGCGGTGCTGTTCCTGCGGCCGCTCCAGACCAGGACGGTGAAGTATAAGGTCACGTTCGACGGCCGCGGGTACTGGCCTCTGGGGCCGTTCATGGCCGAGACCGGCGACGTCTTCGGCCTGCAGCGCCGCCACCGTCTACTGGCCCCGCCGGCGTACGTGATGGTCCTGCCGAAGATGCTCCCGCTACGCAAGTACGACTTCGCCTCGACGCGACCCGTCGGCGAAGTTCGATTGGCGAACCGCCTCTTTGAAGACCCGACCCGCACCGCCGGTGTGCGGCCGTACCAGATCGGCGACCCGCTCCAGCGCATCCACTGGCGCGCCACCGCCCGCACCGGGACGTTGCACAGCCGCGTCTTCGAGCCGACCTCGCTGGCCGGTGCCTCCCTGCTGGTGGACATGCACACGGACGGCTACCCGAAGCGTGGCGAGCCGTACCGTTCCGACCTGGCCGTCACGACGACGTGTTCGATCGCGTACGCGGTGTCCTTGCTCAACCAGCAACTCGGCCTGGCCAGCAACGGCCGCGATGCCGCCGAGCGCATCCGCGACGAGGCGCTGGAGGCCGGCGAGCCGGAGCCGGAACTCGGGCACGCCACCCGCTCCGAGGTCCGCGACCGCTTCGAGATGCTGGAGCAATCGAACCGCCTGCGGCCCGTCGTGGTGGACACTCGCCGCGGTTTCGACCAATTCGAGCGTATCCGCGAGACACTCGCACGGTTAGAGCTAACCGACGGCCGCACCTTCGCCGAGATGGCGATTGAAGTTGCTCCACGACTGCCGCGGGACGCCACTGTGGTCGCGATCCTGCCGCGCGTGCCGGTCGAGTCCGCGCTGGCGCTGGGCCTGCTGCGGCGGCAGGGTTTCGCCGTCTCAGCGGTGCTGGTCGGCATGGCCGAGGACGGATCCGACGACCGGGCCGTGGCCGCCGGCCGACTGATCGCGGAGGGCGTGCGCGACGTGCGGTTTGTGAACACCGAGGCGGAGTTGATGAATCTCGGCGACCGTTCCGCCCCCGGCCCGGCGGAGTATGGGTTCCTGACGCAACTGGCCTGAGTGGGATACTGGACATCCCGACGCGGGGTCGCAAACCTACTGCAACAAAGCGAGCGGGGGACGTTAGTCCCCCGAGTGACTACCTCACCCGAGTGACTTACCCCCTCGGGGGACTGATGTCCCCCGCTCGCTGGGTTGGTTAAAACGTCAGGTTTCGACAGGATTATCGACCGAGTAATGAAGTACCCCAAGCTCCTCGCCCACGCGCAACTGCTGCGGCTGCCGAACGTTTTCACCGCGTTCGCCGATATCTGTCTCGGCGCCGCCGCGGCCGGATACGCACCCGACCGCCCCGGCGTCTTCGCGATGCTCCTGATCGCGTCGGGCTGCCTGTACTGCGCCGGCATGGCTTTCAACGACTTCTTCGACCGCCGCGAGGACGCGAAGGTCCGACCGTACCGCCCGATCCCGTCGGGCCGGATCGCACCGTGGCAGGCGGCCCTGATCGGCACCTTGTTGATGGCCTGCGGGTTCGTCGGTGCCGGACTGGCCGGGAACTCGCTCGGCGCTGACGCGCTCGGCTGGTCCAGCCCCGGGGTGATCGCGCTCCTCTTGATCGCGGCCATACTCCTCTACGACAGTTACCTGAAGCGAACGCCGCTCGGTCCGCTCGGCATGGGCGCGTGCCGGTTCCTCAACGTGTTGCTCGGCCTGTCCGGTGCCGGCGTCGAACTCTGGACGTGGCCGAACCTCCACCTCGCCGCGGCGGTCGGCGTGTACATCGTCGGCGTGACGTGGTTTGCCCGCACCGAGGAGGGCGAGAGTCGCCGGCTGCACCTCCGACTTGCATCGCTCGTCATGCTCGCCGGCGTGCTGCTCGGGCTGACCGCCCCGGCCCACTTCGCGGGCCGAACCGTCCCGATCTACTTCCCGTACCTCGTCGCCGGGTTCCTGTTCCTGGTCGGACTGCCGGTCGTCCGCGCCATTCAGCGCCCCGAGCCGAAGCCGGTCCAGGCCGCGGTGAAGCGGGCCATCCTCGGGCTGGTCGTCCTCGACGCGGTCCTCGCCACCGCGTTCGTCGGCCTGCCGGGGCTCGCGATCCTTTTGCTGTTGCCCCCCGCCATGCTGCTCGGAAAATGGGTCTACTCGACCTGACCCCCAATCTCGCGGACGGGATTCCCATGCGCCGATCCCTGCTCGTCGGAGGGTTGCTGTTGGCCGCCACCACCCCCCTGCACGCCGACCCGGTCACCACCGATCGTGCCCGGAAGTTCGTCGCCGCCCATGAGGCGAAGTTCAAGCCGCTGGACGTCGCCGCCAACAAGGCGTGGTGGGACGCCAACACCACCGGCAAGGACGAGGACTTCAAGCGCAAGGAGGAGGCCCAGAACGCCATCGACGCGGCCCTGGCCGATAAGGCCGCCTTCGCTGAACTGAAAGTCCTGCGCGAGACCCGCAACCGCATCGACGAGCCGGCCCTGGCCCGGGCGGTCGAGGTGCTGTACCTGCTGTACCTGGAAAAGCAGGTCGATCCCGCGCTGCTCAAGAAGATCACCGCCAAGGCGAACGCGGTCGAGCAGAAGTTCAACGTCTTCCGCGCCAGCGTGGACGGCCGCGAGATGGCCGACAGCCAGGTCCGCGAGGTGCTGAAGAAGTCCACCGAGTCCGGGCTGCGCCGCAAGGTCTGGGAAGCGAGCAAGGGCGTCGGCCAGGACGTCGAGGCCGACCTGAAGGAACTGGTCGCGCTGCGCAACGAGGCCGCGAAGCAGCTCGGCTTCAAGAACTACCACGCGATGATGCTCGTCATCAACGAGCAGGACGGCGACGAACTCCTCAAGCTGTTCGACGACCTGGACGCGCTGACCCGCGAGCCGTTCGCCGCCGCCAAGGCCGAGATCGACGACCGCCTGGCGAAGCTCTACGGCGTCAAGGCCGGCGAGTTGATGCCGTGGCACTACCACGACCCGTTCTTTCAGGAGTCCCCGGCCGTCTTCGACGCGGACCTGGACGCCCCGTTCCGCAAGGCCGACATCCTCAAGCTCTGCCGCGACTTCTACGCCGGCGTCGGGCTTCCGATCGACGACGTGATCGCGCGGAGCGACCTGTACGAGAAGAAGGGCAAGTCCCCGCACGCCTTCTGCACCGACATCGACCGCGAGGGCGACGTGCGGGTGCTCGCGAACATCGTCGCCAACGAGTACTGGATGGGCACGATGTTGCACGAACTCGGCCACTCGGTCTACAGCAGCAAGAACATCCCGCAGTCGGTCCCCTACGTCCTGCGCGACGCCTCGCACATCCTGACCACCGAGGGCGTCGCGATGCAGTTCGAGCGGTTTAGCAAGTCCCGCGCGTGGCTCGAAAAGATGGGTGTGAAGGTCGAGGACCCTGCCGCGTTCGACGCCGCCGCGAAGAAGGTGCAGCGCAACCAGCTCCTGATCTTCAGCCGCTGGTGCCAGGTGATGCTGCGGTTCGAGAAGGCGATGTACGAGGACCCATCGCAGGACTTGAACAAGCTCTGGTGGGACCTGGTCGAGAAGTATCAGGGGCTGAAGCGCCCCGCCGACCGCGACGCCCCGGACTACGGCAGCAAGATCCACATCTGCTCGGCCCCGGTGTACTACCACAACTACATGATGGGGCAACTCTTCGCCTCGCAGGTCCACCACGCAATCGCGCGGGACCTATACGACAACGCCGACCCTGGGGCGGTGCTCTACATCGGCGACAAGAAGGTCGGTGACTTCATGAAGAAGCGGGTCTTCGAGCCGGGCAAGACGCTCAGTTGGAAAGACCTGGCGAAGCACGCCACCGGGGAGCCGTTATCCCCGAAGGCGTTCGCGCGGGACTTCCAGGGGAAGTGAGTCGGCGCGCGGTGCGGTCCGATGGGCTACGACCCGGTTGGGGCGTCGGCCTCCCCGCCCCCGAACATCTCGTCGGGGTCGATAAGCGGGAGGTATCGGCCGACCACTTCGAGTACCGTCTCCTCGTCCAGCTTCGCCAGGAACTCGGCCCGGCGGCCGCGCCAGTCGAGGCTCTTCATCTGGTCGGACATGACGACGCCCGTCACCCCCTTGCCCGCGGGGACCGGAACCTCGAAGGGGTAGCCCTTCCCACGGTTCGTGACGGGGCAGAACACGCCAAGCCCGACCCGCCCGTTGTAGCTCGCTGGCGAGATCGTCAGGGCCGGCCGCCGCCCCGCCTGCTCGTGTCCGACCTGCGGGTCGAGTTGAAGCCAGACCACGTCCCCGCGCTCGGGGACGTATCGCGACCGGCTCATAGCGCCTCGCCCCCCACCGGCGCCCCGAACTCCACCTTCTCGGGGAGGTTCCGCCGGGTGACGCCGGCCAGCAGTTGACGCAGCCTCGGCCGCCGGCGCGGCAGCGCCGCCACCCGGACGAGAACCTGCCCGTCCCCGACCACCTCAACCCTGACCGTCCGGCCCGCGAAGTCCTCGGGCAGGACGACGCGACCCTTCGCGTCCACCTTCCGCGTCGTCGCCGACATGGCTCTGGCCCCGATGTGGATCGAATCCCCCCATGAAGTATGGCTGCGGTCCCACCAGTGGTCAAGTGGGACATCCCACCGGTGGGACATCGCCCCCGGTTCCACTTCCCGTGCCGACCCCTGGAAACGGCACTCCCTCCCCGAATTTCCGTTTGACTGCGACGACGCGGAGTGTAGTGGATCTATGTACACTATTCGGCCGGGTGTCCGTCCCGGCCCGATCCCACCGCGGTCCCTGTCATGGTCACGCCGATCCGCCCCACCGCCGAAGAACTCCTCGCCCGCGCTGCCGAGTTGCGCGCCGAGGGGTCCTCGTGGGTGGTCGTCGCCCGCGAGTTGGGCACCACCCCGGAGCAGGCCCGCCGCATGACCGAGGAGGCCGGCGCCGACTACCGCCGCCTCCGCGCCCGCGCCGGCCGCGCCGTCCTCGACGACGCCTTCGCCGAGGCCCTCTTCTTCGCCCGGCTCGACCTCCGCGGCGACGACGACAAGCTCCGCCAGCGCGCCTACGACATCATCTTCCGCGCCGGGGACAACCGGTCCCGCCGCCGCACCGGGGCGACGGCGAAGCCGCGCGAGATCAAGCTCGAAGACCTGCCCGAGGACTGGCAGTACCGCATCAACCTGGTGAACTACGCCGAGAACATGTCCGCGCAGGAGCGGGAGCGGGTCTACCGCGTCGTGAGGAATAACTACCCATGGTCGGACCGCGACGAGCCGCCCGACGGCGCCGCTGGCGAGCCGGCCCGGCCGACGCCCCCAC
>DATLIF010000121.1:0-19933 GCA_035539575.1 Fimbriiglobus sp.
CCATAGCGTCTCCGCGACGATCACGTAGGCGTTGCCCCACGCCCCCTCGCGGAAGAATGTCGGCCGCGCGCCGGGGGCACCGACGAACGGCCTCAGCACCCAGCCCATCTGGATGCCGACGAACGCATAGATGAACAGCCACGTCCGCATGATCGCCCGGTGCCGCGGGTTCCGGGTGATGAGATGCGCGTACCGCCGGCGGAGCGCCCACTGCGCGGCCCAGCTCGCGACCGCGAACATCAGGCCGTTAAAGACGATCGCCTCGGCGTAGTCGGCGGTGGAGGCGTACCAGACAGCGGTGTACGGGGCCAGCGAGGCGAGCACGACCCCGACCGCCCCCTGCGACCCGATCACCGCCCGCAGGGCGGCGGGGAAGTCCGCCCGCAACCCGGCCAGGGCATTCAGGACATAGAAACTCGGCAGTGCCAGGGCCGTCGTCGCGGCGAACAGGATCGGCACCTTGGCCGCGGAGTACAGGACCTGGGCCACCCGCTCCCCGGTCAGCCCGCCGAAGCCGCCCATGACCGCGCCGTACGCTGCCCCGCCCCACACGGCGGCCAGGATCGGGGCGAGCAACCCGTTGCCGCGGAGTACCCCCTCGACGTGCCGCAGTACCCGACTGCCCACGTCCTCACCCCCCGAACAGGGACCGCAGCGATCGCACCACCCCCTCGACGAACGACGCCTCGCGCGGGCGGAACCACGCGAACGGCACGTCCGGCGACCCGACGAACGGCCGTAGCACCCACCCCATCAGCGCCCCGACCACCCCGAACAGCACCATCCACGCGTAAAACACCGGGCTGACCCGGGGCACCGGCCGGGCGACCGCCGGCCTCCGCTCGCCCGGTTGGTCCAGAACCACGACTCCCTCCGGCTCCGCCGGCGGCGCGGCACGAACCGCCGCCAGCCGTTGCAGCGTACGCTGCAGGAACGACATCCCGAACGCTCCGGCCGCGGCGAACACCGCCACGTTGAGGAGTACGACGAACGGGTAGCTCGTCGTGGTCACGGAGAAGAACGCCACGATCGGCCCGAACGCCGCCAGCACCGCCAGCAGCACGCCCAGGGCGTACACCACCAGGCGCAACAGTTCCCCGATCCCCAGCCGTGCGCCGAGCAGGGTGCCGAAGACATAAAGTGACGGGAACGTGACGAGTAGAGTCAGCAGGAAGAGCGCCGGAACCTTGACCGCGGCTGCAATCACCTGACGGTACTCCGGTCCGCCGGGACGGAACAGAGCATACACCCCCATGCACATCCCGTAACCAACGGCCAGCATCACGCACACCCGTGCCAGCGGCCAAATCCGCCCGGTCAGGCCGGAGCGGCTGAGAGTGTCACCGTTCGTCTCTTCACCGCGAAGCAACCGGTCCAGATCCTGGAATGCTCCCATCTCTCCCTCGAAAAGTAACCACCTGGAGAAGATTTGGCAGGCAGCGAATTGCGATTATGACCGAATTGGTTTGCACTGCAAAGCCAAAAGGGGTTAGCGATCTGGAGATGCGAGCAGATCACTCGCCCACATTCAAGAGTTGGTAGCGGGGTCGATGTAGACATCTGGCAGGACGTTCCGCCTGAGCGGCGGGCCGTTCACCGGCTTGTCTGTCTCGGTCGAGGTGGCGGGTAACTCATCGGAGTCGGCGGCTGCGGCGAGGCTCTCGACCAACTCGGCATTGGCCGGCACAGGCTCGTCCGGGCCGTCGCCGAACCGGACCTTGTAGCGGAACGTGGCGATCGCGAGTTGGTCGTTGGGCAATAGCGCCGCCCGGCGGACGCGCTGCCCGTTCACCCGGGTGCCGTTGGTGCTTCCCAGGTCGCGGACCAGTACCAGACCGTCCGTCTTGACCAGGATGCAGTGAAGCTTCGAGACGCTCTTGTGGTCGAGTCGAACGTCGCAGTCGTCGTTGCGCCCGACCAGTGTCAGGTCCTTGACCAGCTCGATCGCCGGGCCTGAGTCCAGCGGCATCAGACGGGCTCGCATGGTCACCCCCTCGGCCGGCGTGGGCGGCCGCCTACTGCTACCCGTAACCCGCTCGGCGACTCCTGCCAAGGCGAATCCGGGATCAAGAACCGGTCGGTCAGCGGAGGCGACCGCTGGCCGACCGGGCGGCCGCCCGCTCGGCCAGCCGTTTCGCGTGCTCCGCCCGACCGGGGTACGCCCGGTCCTGCGTTGGCGCGAACGGCTCGTACTTGTCCCACCAGCCCTTCGCCTCCTGCCAGGCGGCCATCGCCTGGCCCGCCGCCCGCTCGGCAGCCGCCTTCTGCTTCGGGTCGGCCGCCAGCCGCTCGGAGCGAGCATGGAGTTGCTCGGCCTGCTCGTGCTTACACTGGGCCAGCAGGTACGTTGATTCTGCCAGCCCGGCGTCGGCGGCGACTCGACCCACGAGCGCCTCGAAGACCCGGCCCCCTTCGATCAGGAACTGATTCACCGCCAGTTGAGCCTCACGAACGGCTGTCGGGTTGGTCCGTTCCTGTTCGCGGGCTCGCGCGAGCCGGGCGAAGACATCGCGAGCCCGTTCCGACCACTCCTTGAGCCCCCGGTCCTGATCCTGGCGGACCCGATCCTGGGCCTGGCCGAACTGCTGCCGCAGATCGACTAACCGCGGGGTCACGTCTTGGAACAGCCCCCTCTGCACCTGCTCGCGGGGCGTCGGCGGTGTCAGGAACGACATCTCGAATAGACCGAGTGCCGCACCCTGGACCCGATCGACCACCTCCGGCAAGCCGACATCCCCGTCGGTGGGGGCCAACTCGGTCGGCATTGCGAAGATCGTCGGCGGCACCATGCTCCGCCTGTACAACTGGACGAAATGGTTGTCCGCGGCCGTCCCCCCTTCCTCGGTCGGGGTGAACGAGCGGAGTACCCGGGTGTAAGAGAAATGTTCGGCCGGCGGGTTCCAGAACTTGAGACCGGCGACCCTGGTCTCGGCCTCGAACTGTTTGAGCCGGGCCGCAGCGTCCACCGCCAGCCGGACAGGCAGGTCAGACCGCAGTTCCTGCTCCAGCAGCTTCATCCGCGGAGCGACGGCGGAAAGCGGCACCGCCAGAAACGGGACGGACGCCTTGACCTCGTCGAGCGAGACGGCCCAGGGCCTGGACTTGTCCTCACGCCACGCCTTGAGCTGGTCCGGGTTCGCCTTGACCTGAACCAGGGTGCCAACCCCCTGTCCGCCCGGCCCCGGCAATGGTTCGCCCCGCCAGGGATCGAACAGCAAAACGTCGGCGCCGGCCCGCACCCCGACCGCCCAGAACGGCCCCCGCGGCGATCCGGTTTCTTTCCCCGGGCGGTAGGTCCAGTCGCGGTCGGCGGACTCGGGCAGCCCGACGAGTACCCCATCGAGGTCAAGCTGCTGGAGCACAGCGAGGAGCACGTACGCCCGCTCCAGTCCGCTGCCGGACCCCCGCCGGAGAACGGCTGTCGGCGGGACCGGCGGCCGCGTGACCGTCTGCCCCTGGGGGCTGACCTCGACCCACGGGTGCAGTACCACCTGGCGGCATACCCAGGCGAACGCCAGTTCGGCCTGGCGGCCCGGTGGCAGGCCGACCACGTCCAGCCCACGGGCCGCATCCCGTACATACAGACACGACGCGAGGTAGACCGGGTCGAGGCCGGAGAACGACGCGGAGCGGACCTCCTTGACCTCTTCGTCCCGCAGTCGCAGCAGTTCCCGGACCGACTTCTCGGCCTCTGGCGTCAGGCCGGCCGGTTGCGGCGCGTCGGGCTTCTGGGCGAGGTCATTGTTGAGCTTGCTGAGAATCCGACGGGCGCCGGCCGGGTCGTTCTCCTTGCGGAGTTGTGCGACCACATCTTGCCAGGGATTGACCGCCTCCCGCCCGGTATCGCTCCCCTGGTACGAGGGCGGTCGCGTGCAGCCCGGCAGTGCGAATGCGGCCGCAGCCACCGAGGCGACGAGCATCAGGGGCAGACACAGGCGATGGGTCAGCGTCATCAGTTGTTACCCGGGCGTCGGGTCGGCGAGTGCCGCCCGGACGCGGAGGCAGGTTCGAACCAGGGTCGGCAATTCGGCCAGGGGAATCATGTTCGGGCCGTCGCTTGGGGCGCGGTCCGGGTCGGGGTGGGTCTCGACGAACACCCCGTCGCAGCCCGCCGCCACCGCGGCCCGGGCCAGGTAGGGCACCATCCGGCGGTCGCCGCCGGTACGGTCCCCGAGCGCCCCCGGTGTCTGTACGCTGTGGGTGGCGTCAAAGATCACCGGGGCGCCGGTTTCCTGCATCCACGGCACCGCCCGCATGTCGTTGACCAGCAACCCGTAACCGAATGTCGTGCCCCGCTCAGTCAGGAGCACCCGTCGGTTGCCGACCTCGGCCAGTTTGGCAACGACGTTCTTCATGTCCCACGGGGCCATGAACTGCCCCTTCTTGACGTTCACCACCCGGCCGGTCTTCCCGCACGCTTCGAGCAGGTCCGTCTGCCGGGCCAGGAACGCCGGGACCTGCAAAACGTCGCACACCTCGGCCACCGGTGCGGCCTGCTGGACCTCGTGAACGTCGGTCGTCACCGGCAGTCCCGTGGCCTCCTTGATAGCGGCGAGGGTCTTCAGCCCCTCGTCGAGGCCAACCCCGCGGAACGACTTGCCGGAGCTGCGGTTGGCCTTGTCGAAGGACGCCTTGAAGACGAGGGGGAAGCCCAGCCCGTCGGACAGTCGGCGGAGTTCGTCGGCGACGCGCAGGGTGAAATCTCGCGACTCGATGACGCACGGCCCGGCGATCCACAATAGTGGCGTGCCGCCGCCGACCCGTAAGCTTCCGATCTGGACGGGTTCGGTATCGGGCATTTGTCCCCCACCGTCAGCCACGGCCGGAGCCCTTGAGCGGCGGCTGCGGCAATCCGTCGATCTTGGCCGCCAGGATAAAGTCGTTCTCGGTCAGCCCGCCGGCCGCGTGCGTCCACAGTTCGATGGTCACGTCCCTGTAGCCGGTCAGGTGCAGGTCGGGATGGTGCCCTTCGGACTCGGCCAGTTCGCCGACCCGGCGGAAGAAGTCCAGTCCGTCGGTGAAGCCCTTCACCCGCCACGCGCGGGCGATCCGCTTGCCGTCCGTGGTGAGCTTCCACTGCGGCACCGCGACGAGAAGCCGCGTCACGTCTGCTGGTGCGAGAGCAGGCACCCCACCCTCACACGGCGCACACTTCTTGGAGGTCAATTCCGCGGTGGTCGTCATGTCGCACCTCCGTAGATGGGCGTAGGGGTCAGGATACGAACCCACCCCCCACGGCACAACGCTGGAGAGCGCGTCCAGGGCGACCACAGGCCCCGGTAAAACCTGCCGGCGAATCGGTAAAAGTTGCTCTCCCTCTGGAAAAAAGGTTCTGGTACAGTCCCGCCCGCTTCGCGGGACCCCCGGCCCACCACGGATGGGGGCGACCGGCCCCAAGAAGCGAATCGGCCGGCGGTTACGACCGGCCGTTCGGGCAAGGAGGGTTCCCGTGGCCCGTCCCTGGCGGCTACGGCACAAGTTGGTCCTCGGTCTGGCCCTGGTGGTCGGCAGTGTCGCGCTGCTACTGGGCGGGGCGCTGTTCGGGCTGTCGTCGTACCTGGAGACGATGCAGACCACCCAGCGCAAGCTCGACCGGATGCAGATTGTGGTTCAACTGCGCGACCACATCCAGCGGATCACCTCCACCGGCCAGTCGCCGCGGGCGGACGAGACCGCCGTGTCTCAGTTCGAGCGTGAGAGGGAACAGGTCTGCGAAGCCATCAAGGCGACAGACCGGACCGTAAAGGCCCATGCGGACACTCTCCGGGCCGATGCCGCCCGCCTCGACCAGGACGACTCCGAGGACGAGGCCCGGCTGCTCGAACGAATCGGCGAGTCGCTCACGCAACTCCAGAAGGCGGTAGAAGGATCCTCGCCCCACCGGGTCACCTCTCCGGCCGACCCGCAGCAGATCGCGGCCCGGTTGCTGGACGACTCGGAGGTGAAGAAGGAGTACACGCGGCTGACGCAGTTCTCCAACGACCTGTTCCGCATCCTGATCTCGGACATCAACCGGTCGTTCCAGCGGTCCGAGGCCAACCACCGCCGCAGCCTGACCATCGCCGGGTTCGCCACGGCACTGGCTATCGTGCTGGTGCTGACGCTGTTGTACTACTCGTGGGTCTGGGTGTTCGCCCCGATCAAGCAACTCCAGGCCGGCGTCCACCGCGTCCACGAGGGGAACTTCGACCACCCGATCCGGCTCGGCTCACAGGACGAACTGGAAGAACTCGCCAACGAGTTCAACGCCATGACCGCCCGGCTCCGCGAGGTGTACAAGGATCTCGCCCGACAGGTCAACGAGCGGACCAGGCAGCTCGTCCGCAGTGAACGGATGGTGTCGGTTGGGTTCCTGGCCGCGGGGGTGGCGCACGAGATCAACAACCCGCTCGCCTCGATTGCGTTCTGCGCCGAGGCGCTGGAGCGGCGACTGCACGACCTGCTCGCCCGCGCCCCCGGCGAATCGGAAGTGGTGCTGAAATACCTGCGGATGATGCAGGACGAGGCCCAGCGGTGCAAGCAGATCACCCAGAAGCTGCTCGACTTCAGCCGGTCCGGCGGCAAGCGCGAGCCGGCCGAGTTGACGCAACTGATCCAGGACGTGATCGAGGTCGCCCAGTGCCTGCCGACCGCCCGCGGCAAGAGCATCGTCTTCCAGCCCGACGCCCCCGTCATGGCCCCGGTCCGGGTGCCGGAGGTCAAGGGGGTGGTGCTCAACGTGGTGGTGAACGGGCTGGAAAGTATGGAGGAGGGTGGGGTATTGACCGTCGCCCTGGCCGTCCGGGGGGAGTACGCCGAGATGACATTTGCCGACACCGGATGCGGAATGACGCCGGACGTGCTGGAGAACTTGTTTGAGCCGTTCTTCACGCGCAGCCGGACCGGGCACGGGACCGGGCTGGGGCTGGCGACCAGCCACCTGGTCATCGACCAGCACGGCGGCACCATCGCGGTGGCGAGCGGCGGCCCCGGCCGGGGGAGCACGTTCGCCATCCGGCTGCCGCTGAAAGCCACGCCGAGCGTCGGCGCGGGCGACGCCGCGGATCGCAACGGGTCGAGCGAGGGCCGCATCCTCGCCTTCCCGGGTCAGCAGACCGCCGCCGCCTGACCGACGACACCGATACTGCTAGGAGATGGCTTTGACGACCCAGCCGCACAACCGCCTGCGGGTCCTGTTCGTGGACGACGAGCGTTCGCTCCAGGAGTTCATGCGGACCGAACTGCCCCGGCTTGGGCACGAGGTGACCGTCTGCCCGAACGGGACCACCGCGCTCCAGGCCATCGCGCAGCAGACATTCGACGCCGCCATCCTCGATGTTCGCATGCCCGACGTCTCCGGCATCGACGTGCTGCAACGGCTCAAGCAGGTCAGCCCGGACACCGAAGCGGTGATGATGACCGGGTACGCCAGCGAGGAGTCGGCCGTCCAGGCGATGCGGCTCGGGGCGTGCGACTACCTGCGCAAGCCGTGCAAGCTGGCCGAGATCGAAGCCGTCTTGTTGCGCATCCGCGAGAAGGTGCAGCTCAAGAACAAGGCCGCGGCGCTCGAAACGCGGGTGCAGGCGGCCGAGGGGCCTGGCGGGCTGATCGGCAACAGCCCGGCCATGGTCCCGGTGCAGCGGCTCATCGACCAGATCGCCCCGACCGACGCCCGGGTGCTCATCACCGGTGAGACCGGGACCGGCAAGGAGATCGTCGCCCGCACGCTGTTTCTGAAGTCAACGCGGGCGGACATGCCGTTCGTCCCGGTCAACTGCGGGGCGCTGTCGCCGACCCTGGTCGAGAGCGAGTTGTTCGGCCACAAGAAGGGGTCGTTCAGCGACGCCAAGGCCGACCGCAAAGGCCTCTTCGAGGTCGCCAATGGCGGCACCCTGTTCCTCGACGAGCTTGGCGAACTGGACAGGAACATCCAGGTGAAGCTGCTGCGATTCCTGGAGTCCGGTGAGATCCGTCCGGTCGGGGCGAACGACGCGGTGATCACTGACGTGAGGGTGATCTGTGCGACCAACCGGGATCTGAAGCAGATGATCGCCGAGGGGTCGTTTCGCGAGGATCTGCTGTACCGCTTGAACTTGTTTCACATCCACCTGCCGCCCTTGCGCGAGCGGAAGGCGGACATCCCAGACCTGGCCCGGCACCTGCTGGCGCGGGCGGCAAAACGGCCGGTCGAGCAGGTCGGCCACCTGCTCACCGCGGACGCCCTGGACGTGATGATGAACTACCACTGGCAGGGCAACGTCCGCGAGGTGGCCAACGCGATGGAGTACGCCTGGATCGTCTCGGCCGGCCAGCCGATCACCGCTCAACACCTGCCCTACGACGTCCGCGCCCCCCGGCCGCAGTCGGCTTCCGCGCGACCGACCGATCCGAACGTCCTGTCACTCGTCCCGGCGCCGGGCCACCCGCCCGCCGCCCAGGCCGGGGGAACGAAGACCCTCTCCGACGTGGAGATGGAGTACATCCTCCAGGTCTACGCGAAGAACAACTACAACAAGCAGGTGACGGCCGCCGAACTGGGAATCAGCCTCAAGACGCTCTACAACAAGCTTCACAAGTATGAAGAAGAACTCCGCCACCGGGCGGGGTAGTAAAAGCGAGCGGGGGGCGTAAGCCCCCCGAGTGTGATTTCCTCGGGGGTTTACGCCCCCCGCTCGCTTTGCTCAGAGGTTGGTCACTTCGTCAGATCAAGATTCACCACGTTGTCGCCAGTCTTGACCGTGACCCGCAGCGGCGTGGTCCGCGCCTCGGAGTACTTCTCGGGCAGCTTGTTCGCATCCCGAGTCTGGTTGGTCGCGTACTTGCCGGTCTGTACGACCGTGACCCTGTACTCGCCCGCCGGGATGCCGTCGAACGCCTTGTGCGTGCTGAGCTGAAACGTCCCGTCCTCCTGGGTCAGCCCATCGGCGACATACCGCGGCCGGTTGGGCGCATCCGCCTCCACCCGGTAGAACCGCACCGTCGCGCCGGCCGCCGGCATGCCGTCGAGCGTCACGCGCCCCCGGAACGCCTGGGTCTGCTCGGGCTTGTTGCGCCGCTCGACCGCCTTCTCGTCGGTGTCGGGGATCTGCAGGTTCTCCGGGTAGACGCCTTCCAACATGATGTTGGCGATGAGCGGGCCGTCCGGCCGCATGGTGATCCACGCCACCTGGTCGAACTCGCCGTACTCCACCCCCCGTAGCCGGCTGCCGCCGCCGGTGGTCGCGAGCTGGTAGTAGTTCATCCCGTTGCGGACGAACTTCTGATACCGGTGGACGTGCCCGCAGAAGACGGTGTACTTGCGGCCCGCCAGTACCCCCTCCATGTCCGCCCACCCGTTCTTCTCCAGGTCCGGCATGGCCCATAGTGGCTTGTGCAGGAAGACCAGCGTCCACCGGACGTTCGGGTTCTCCTCCAGTGCCTTCTTGAAGTAGGCCGTCTGCTCGGCCGAGACGGTGCTGGCGGCCCCGTCCTCGGAGTTCACCGCCAGGAACAGCACGTCCCGGTAGACGAAGTGGTAGTAGCTGCGGCCGTACCGCCCGCCCCAGTACTCGACCTGCTCCTTGTTGGTCAAGTCGTGGTTGCCGGGGACGTAGAAGAAAGGCATCTGGAAGTTCTTCAGGTACCCCTCGAACTCCTTCCACTGGGCGTCCATCACGTCGGGCTTCTGCGTATACCCTTCGATCAGGTCGCCCACGGACAGGACGAACTCGGGCTGAAGCAGGTTGATCTGGTGGACAGCCCGGGAGAAGATCTTCGCCCGGTGGCCGCCGGTCCGGTCCGAAACGACTACGAACTGGAACTGGTCCTTGTCGTTGTTGAGCTTCAGCCCCGTCCAAGGATTCTTTTCCGCGGTCGCGATCTTCAACTCGCTCGCCAACCCGGTGGTTGCCGTGACGGCCGGTTGCTGGCGGGAGTAAACGGCCGCGGCCAGGACCGGTACGGCGACCGCGACGAGCAGGAGGATTCGTTTCATGACACCGTCCCTGTGGGGAAGAGCGATGCGGCGGGAGTGAGTTGGCGACGCCGGCGGGGGATGACGGCCCCCGCCGCACCACCGCCGGACCGTGGCCGGCGTCGGGGCGTCGCTGGGGAGAACCTACCGCCGCGCCCCGCCCGGTCACCAGTCCGGCGGGAAGATATTAACCGAAACTTTATGTGGTGGCGAGTGGCGCGTACCGCGCGACGATCGCCTTGGCCGTTCGCAGACCGTCCACCGCGGCACTGACGATGCCGCCGGCGTACCCGGCCCCCTCCCCCACCGGGTACAGGCCGCGCACGCCCGGCGACTCGCGCGTCTGCGGTTCGCGATCGATCCGCACCGGCGAGCTGCCGCGGGCCTCCGGCCCGAACAGCACCGCGTCCGCCAGGAACCGCCCCTGCCAGCGGCGGTCCATCTGCGGCAGCCCGTGCCGGACCGCGTCCGCAACCACCTGCGGCAACACCTCCCGCAAGTCAACCGAAACCGTGCCGCGCGGGTAGCTGTTCGCGGGGATCGACGGCGACACCCGGCCGGCGACGTAGTCCGCCGCCCGCTGGGCCGGGGCGCGGGACTCGCCGCGGCCCAACTCGAACGCCTTGCGCTCGTAGACCTGCTGGAGCCGCACCCCGGCCATCACATCGGTCGCTCCGAACTCCTCGACCGGCACGGTGACGACCAGTCCGCTGTTGGCGTACGGCGAGTCCCGTTTCGACAGGCTCATGCCGTTGGTGCAGAAGTACCCGATCTCAGACACGCTCGGGATAACGTGGCCGCCGGCGCACATGCAGAACGTGAACAGGTCATGGCGGCCGTGCGCCACCAGCGAGTAGTCGGCGTTGCCGAGTTGGTTCTCGTACCGGGCGTGCCGGGGGCCGTACTGGACCTCGTTGATAAGCTCCTGTGGATGTTCGACCCGGACGCCGAACTGGAACGCCTTCTGCGTCATCGGCACCTGCCGCCGGGCCAGCATTTCGTAGGTGTCCCGGGCGCTGTGGCCGATGGCGAGTACGACTGCCGAAGTCGGGATGAACCCGGAGGACGTGGCGACGCCCTTCACACCGGAATCGTCAAAGATCAGGTCTTCGACCTTCGTGTGAAAGCGGACCTCCCCGCCGAACGACTCGATCCGCTGCCGCAGCGACTTGACCACAGCGGGCAGTCGGTTGCTGCCGAGGTGCGGGCGGTGGTAGTACAGGATGCTCGGCTTGCCGGGCTGCTGCCCCTTGCTCTCGGCGAACAACTCCATGACCCGGATCACGTCCGGGCCGGTGCCGCGGCAGGTGAGCTTGCCATCGGAGAATGTGCCGGCCCCACCCTCGCCGAAGAGGTAGTTGCTCTCCGGGTGGAACTCGCCGCCGCCGTCGAACCGCTTCACGTCGTGGATGCGGTCGTTCACGCGAGTCCCGCGCTCCAGCACCAGCGGGCGGTAACCGTGCAGCGCCAGGAAGTACGCACACACCAGCCCGCCGGGGCCAGACCCGACCACCACCGGCCGCTCTAACAGCGGCACAGTGCCGGGCTCGGGCATCGAAAACGGCGGGTCGTCGAACGGCTCGACCTGGGCCGTCGGATGGGCAGGATTGGCGTCTGACGGAAGTTCGACCTCGAAGTTGTAGACGAACCGCAGTTGCCGCTTGTCGCGGACGTCGAGGCTCTTGCGGAGGACGCGCCAGCGGGTCAGATCGCCGGGGGTGACACCGAGCGCCCGGGCGAGGTGAGCCGGCAGGCTGGCCTCTGGTTCTTCAACCGGCAGCCGGAGGTTCGAGACACGAAAGGACATGACATCAGTGTATCGCAGGCCCACCCGTTGCCACGGGTGGGCCTGGAGGCACCACTACGCCTTGTTGCGGATGTGGACGTAGGTATGAACGTGCGGCAGGACGCGGAAGTTCCACACGAACCCCGGCCCCTCCAGCCGCCAGAAGTGCCACGGCTGGCGGTCGGTCATTTCTTTGTCCTCGTAGAACGCGAAGTGGATCGCGTTCATGCCGCCGTTCGCCTTCACGATATCCATGACCTCGTCCGCGTCCTCCTTGCGATAGGGCGAGAGCACCGCCCGCATCACCCGCTCGACGAGTTCGCGCTGGTCCGGTGTCATCTCGCTGACGGCCAGCCCCGGGTGCGGCTCGCCGGCCTTGCGGAACTCCACCGACTTCGCTTGCTCGCCCGGCGTCCCCTTCAGGACCGCGGCCTTGCGTTGCTTGCCCTCCAGGGCGTCGAAGAGCGTCACGACCTCCTTGGTCTGGTAGTAGAAGACGTTGCGGTCCGAGTACCCATTCGGGGTGTGGCCGTAGTACATTGGCCCGCCGAACGCGGCACCCGGTTCCGAGTTGCCGTCGCAACGCACAGTCAGGTGGTGCCCGGCGAACACCAGGGAGTACGGCTTGTCGCCGGTCGGCTCGCCGAAGATGAGGGCGCCGATCGAGTCGAACGACTTGCTGTCGTCGAACGTGCCGCCGCGGCTCATTCGCTTGTAGCCGTCGTCGTCGGAGCAGATCGCCCGGAAGATGCGTTCGAGCAGTTCCTGTTGTGGCTTCTTGTACGCATCCTTGAGGGGCAGCTTGGCGATGGGCGCATTGTACATGCCGAGCCGGGTCGGGATCGCGCCACCCTTGGCCCCGTGGTCCCACGGGAGGACGACCTGCTTCTTCTGGTCGGTGGAGAGGCCCTCGAACAGTTCGCGGATCATGCCCTCGGCCGGCTTGGCGGCCTTTGCGGGCTTGTCGGCGGCCCGCACGGCCGGGGCCGCGGTGCCGGCCACGGCGGCGGCCGCGGCCGACGTGCCGACCAGTCGGATGAAGTCACGGCGGGCGAGGGCGGCGTCGGGTCCGAACGCGCACTCGGGGCAATACAGGGCGGGATCGCGAGGTGTCATAGCACACCCGGGGGAAGAGGAGAACGGTCCATCGGCGTGAGCGGGGGGTACGTCCCCGCTCCACCGAGTTTAACCCCAGTGGAGCCTTCAGGGGAAATCCCAAATCCCAAGCACCAAATCCCAAACAGGATAGGCTGGCTTTGTTTGGGATTTGGTGCTTGGGATTTGGGATTTCCCCGAAGGGGTTACACCTGCCACTTTAGAAACACCGCCCCCAACGGCGGCAGGGTCAGGTTCAGCGAGTACGGCCGGCCGTGCCACGGGACGTACTCCGCGTGCAGACCGCCGGAGTTGCCGACGTTTCCCCCCCAGTAGTGACCGGCGTCGGTGTTGAGGATCTCCTGCCAGTACCCGGCCCCCGGCACCCCGACGCGATAGTCAGGTCGCGGCACCGGCGTGAGGTTGAACACGCACAGGATGCGGTCGCCGCCCGATGCCGGCTTGCGAAGGAAGGCGTAGGTACTCGCCGCCGAGTCCTGCGCGTCGATCCATTCGAACCCAGCGGGGTCGCAGTCGAGCTGGTGCAGCGCCGGCTCGGACTTGTACAGCCGGTTCAGGTCCGAGACCAGGTTCTGCACGCCGCGGTGCGGGTCGTACTCCAGCACGAACCAGTCCAGGCTGCCGTCGTGCCGCCATTCCGACCGCTGGCCAATCTCCCCGCCCATGAACAGCAGCTTCTTGCCGGCCATCCCCCACTGGTACGCGAACAGCAGCCGCAGCCCGGCGAACTTCTGCCACTCGTCGCCGGCCATCTTGTCCCACAGCGGCCCCTTGCCGTGGACGACCTCGTCGTGCGACAGCGGGAGGACGTAGTTCTCCGTGAACGCATAGAGCATCCGAAAGGTCAGCTCGTTGTGGTGGAACTTCCGGTGGATCGGCTCGCGGGAGCAGTACTTCAGGGTGTCGTGCATCCACCCCATGTCCCACTTGTACCCGAAGCCCAGACCGCCGACGTAGGTCGGCCGACTGACCATCGGCCAGGCGGTGGACTCCTCAGCCATCGTCTGCACGCCGGGGTAGTGCTTGTAGACCTCGGTGTTGAACCGGCGGAGGAAGTCGATCGCCGGTACGTTCTCGTTGCCGCCGTACTCGTTGGGGATCCACTCGCCGGCCTTGCGCGAGTAGTCCAGGTACAGCATCGACGCGACGGCATCCACCCGCAGTCCGTCGATGTGGTACTTGTCCAGCCAGAAGAGCGCCGAACTCAGGAGGAAGCTCCGCACCTCGTGCCGGTCGTAGTTGAAGACGAAGCTGCCCCAGTCCGGGTGGAACCCCTGCCTCGGGTCGCCGTGTTCATACAGGTGGGTGCCGTCGAAGTATCCCAGCCCGAACTCGTCGGTGGCGAAGTGCGACGGCACCCAGTCGAGGATGACGCCGATCCCCTTCTGGTGCAGGTGGTCGATCAGGAACATCAGGTCCTGCGGGGTGCCGTACCGGCTGGTCGGGGCGAAGTACCCCGTAACCTGGTAGCCCCAGCTTCCGAAGAACGGGTGCTCCGTCAGCGGCAGGAACTCGACGTGGGTGAACCCCAGTTGGTTGCAGTAGTCGGCCAGCCGTGGCGCGATCTCGCGGTAGCCGAGCGAGTGGAACGGAGGCTCCCACGTCCGCGCCCAGGAGCCAAGGTGGACCTCGTAGATGGACACCGGGGCGTTGTGCGTCATTCTCGGCCCGCGTGACGCCATCCAGTCCGCGTCGTTCCAGTCGTAGGACAGATCCCAGGTGACGGACGCGGACTTCGGCGGCACCTCGCAAGTGAAGGCGTATGGGTCGCACTTCTCGACCTTGTAGCCCATGTGCCGGGACGAGACGTGGTACTTGTAGCAGATCCCCGTTCCGACGTTCGGCACGAACCGACCCCAGACGCCGGAGGAGCCGATCGGCTCCATCGGGTCGGCCCCCTTATCCCAGCCGTTGAAGTCGCCGACGACCGAGACGTACTCGGCGTTCGGCGCCCAGACGGCGAAGTGGAAGCCGGACTTGCCGTCGCGGCGGCACGGGTGGGCGCCCAGCTTCTCGTACAGCCGGACGTGGCTCCCCTCGTTAAACAGGAACAGATCCTGCGGGGAGAGCCAGGTCATCTCGCCGGTGGTGGTCGGCATCGGTTCGTCCGTGGGAAGGGTCGCTACGGGAAGGAGTACCCGACGGGCGGCACACCTGCCACGGTTGACTGGTAGAACTTACCCACCCGGTCGGGAAAGGGGGAACGGTCGGAGAGAGGGAAGTGGTTATGCCGGTCCGACGGGGGCGGATTCGAGGACAGCCCAGAACTCCTTCAGTGCCTTGAGGGTGTCGCCCGGCAGCGGCGAGCGGGAATAGAGGACCCGCGCATAGAGGTTCGCCAGTCGGAACCCCGGCTCGTCCAGCCCGGCGTACTCGTGGCCGACCCGGACGGCGAACTCCATTGGCGTCTCTCCCGGCTCGCGTCCCTGGTCCCGGTCCCATGCCCAGGAGTCGAACGCCGCGAAGGTGTACTCGACCAGTTCGGCCGTGTCGCGGCGGCGGGCGGAGCCGTCGGTGAACGGGTTGTCGAACGCGGAGAACGGCGGCGGGCGTTCAACGATTTCTTCCGCCACTGCGTCCTCCTCCCCTCGCTGACGCTTGGGGCTCGCCTTTCGTCCGAACAACCCCTTGAGCCAGTCGAGCAGGTTCCGCGCCCAGTCGGTGAACGGGGCCAGATACCGCAACACGAAGATCACAAGCCCAACTATCACTGCGATCGCGACGACGATCCACACGATCCACTTCACGAACGTGCCGACCTTCTCCAGCGCCTCGCCGAGGCGCGACGGCTCGGACGACCCGGAGTCGGAACCGTCATCGGACTGGCTCTCCTCGGCGTCCTGGCCCTCCTCGTTGTCGTGGGACGCCTGGCGGTCTTCGCTGGAATCGGATTGTTGGCCGGAGGACTTGGACTGCGACTTCGATTGACTGCCCTGCTCCTTACCCTGCTTCCGGTTCGGCCCGTTCTTCTGCTGGGACTGGTCGCTCGACTGGTCCTGCCCCTCACCGGACTGGTCGCCCGAGTCGTCGCCCTTCTCGCCGGACTTCTCGTTACCGCCCTTCGACTGGCCCTTACCGCCGCCTGAACCTTTCTCGCCGGACTTTCCGCCGCCCTGCTTGCCGCCCTTGGCCGAGTTCTTGCCGTCGCCAGCCTGTGTCTTCTTTCCCGCGCTGCCCTCGCCCTTGCCGGCCGAGCCGTCCTTGACCACCGCGTACTGCGACGCCTTGCGGTCGCCCTTGGTGGTGCGCTTCATCCCGAACCAGGGCGTCTCGGAGTGCGGCCGCGGCAGCGCCATCCCGACGGCGAGGAACACCACGATCAGCCCGGCCCCCAGCCCGAGCCAGCCGCCGACCATGACCGGCGGAATGCGCGCGTTGCGTTGCTCCAGATAGCGTTTGAGGCCGAGGAGCGTCGTGGTGACGAGCAGGCCCAGCCCGCTGCCGACGTAGACCGCCATCTGGAGAAGTGTCGCCCGTCGTGTGGCACTGTCTGCGGGGTCGATGAGCGACTGCCCCAGGGCGAACAGCGGCAGCGCCGCCAGCGAGAAGTACAGCACCCACACGCCGGGCGTGTGCGCCTTCTTGCGCTGGGTCTCGCGGTACGCCTGGAACTTCTCCAGCCAGCCGACCGGCTTCTTCTTCTCCCGTCGCTTACGCTCCGGGCTCGCCTGTTCCGGCTCGTCCTCCTCCGGCTGTGGCGCGTCGTCCAGTCCGGCGGCCGCGAGTACTCCCTTGCCGGACGCCTTGCGATCGTCGTCGAAGTGAGTGCAGTCCCAGGTGAGCTTGTCGGCCGACCACCACACCAGGGCCATCAGCCCGAGGTTGAGCACCGGGCCGAGGGCCTTCATCAGCCCGTTTGGGTAGGTGACGAACGCCATCATTGCCAGGAAGCACGCCCCGCCGAGTCCGGCGGCGTAGAGCATGGCCCGCGCCCGGCCGAACCGGATCGAGATGCGGGCAATCAGCACCGCCCCGAACACGAAGAAGAAGAACGTGTACAGCAGCCGGTCGGGGTACGCGCCCTGGTACAGCACCGTGATCAGGAAGAACGTGAGGCTGCCGACCATCAGCATCACCAGGGCCGGGCTGATGACCACGGCTGCGATGTCGATGAGCGAGGAGGACGTATCGCGGTCGGAGGCCATCGGGCGGTCCGCGGTGTGTGATGGGTCCGGTCGATTGTACCTGACCGCGGTTCGGGTTGCATCGGCCGGCCGGCGGACTGTAGTGTTAATGCGGACACCGGACCGGAGTCAACCATGTCCCCGACGACCCAGGCACCGACCCAATCGGAAGCCCTGATTACCGCTGAACAGTTCCTCGCGATGCCGGACGACGGCCGGCGGACGGAACTCGTCCGGGGGAGGATCGTCGACGTGCCGCCCACTTTCTTTCGCCACGGTTATATCTGTTCGAACATTGTCGCAGTCCTGAAGGATTTCGTGCGGCGATACCAACTCGGGTGGGTCATCGGGAACGACGCCGGGGTGATCATCGAGCGGAACCCCGACACCGTGCGAGGGCCGGACGTGGCCTACTTCAGCTACGGCCGACTGCCGAAGGATCAAATGCCGGAGGGCTATCCTCCGGTCTCGCCGGAACTTGTTGTCGAAGTGTTATCCCCCAGCGATCGCAAGTCCGCGATGACGGCCAAGGTCGGCGAATATCACCTCGCCGGCGTGCTGGTGGTCTGTGTGCTGGACCCGGACGCTGGCATCCTGGTCGTGTACCCGAGTGAAGAACTCCCCCGGCGGTACACCGCCGACGAGGAGTTGACCCTGCCGGAGGTGTTCCCCGACTTCCGGGTCCGGGTGCGGCAGTTCCTCGAATAGAAGCTTACCTTCACTCCGGTCGGGCGGGTCGCGGGATCAGGTAGACGAGGTCGCCGGTGGACTGCTGGCCTGTGGCGCCGGGTTCATATACGACGGCGGCTCCCGAGTCCGTCTGGTCCGGGCCGACACTCCACAGGATTCCCTGCCCGGCCGCGATCTCGACCGGCTCGGGTTTCGGAAACGGGGAGTCGCGGTTGTTCAGCACGTCATACCAACTCGGATCCCACCGTAGCGAACCGCTGGCGACTCCACCAGATATGACCTCATCTCCGGTTGGTGGCGGTAGTGGAAAGCCCCAGTCCGGGATGTGGGGCCAGAACACGACACCGCCCACGGTGCCGGCCACCGCCGTGATCTGGGCCTCCGATATCACCTCGGGGAAGACGCCCGGCATGGACGGCATTTCTAGTCTCGCGACCCAGCCAGGCTCAAGTGGCCAACACATCAGACCGCCCACGATGCCGGCAGCGGTCATGTAGTGCTGTTCAGGCACATTGCCCTCGATCCCCGGTGGCGGTCGGAGAGTGTCCCTGGCCTTGCGGCGCATCTGGATCGTCTCGCCAGCGGACAGCCGGTAGCGGAACGGCTGGCCGTCGTAGGGATCGGCCGGCACCTCTGGCAGGTACTTCGGCACCAGCCGGGCCAGCGAGTCGGGCGGGGCGCCCGTCTCAGCCTCATACAGCCGGGCGGCCAGTTTCAGGATCGCGGCCCGGCGGGCGGCCGTCACGGACTTGTGCCCGTCCGCGAACTCCGCTCGCAGCGCCCGGTCGTCGATCAGGAACACCGACCACCCCGGCATCCCGCGCGTGAACTCGACCTGTTCCCGCCTCCGGTCGGGGCTGTTGCCCAGGCCGACCGCGCGACGCAGCCGCTCCCTCTCCCACGGAACCGTCCAGGCGAAGCCAACCAGATTCGCCTCCGTCTCCGCAGTCACACTGGCAATGCCGCTGGTGTTCCGTATCCCCTGGCGCTGCACGTCGAAGTAGTTCGGCAGCCACTGCGACGGCGCCAGCACCGCGTTGCGGGCGACGACCTGGTGCGCGAGCCGCACCGCCTGCGGGTCGAACGGGTCCGTGCGGTCGTGCTCCCGGACCGCGGCCAGCGCCGCGCGAAGCAAGTCCGGGCGGCCGTCCAGCCGCTCCAGCCACCGGTCGAGCGCGAGGTAGACCTGCGACTCCATCCCGCGGCTGACCAGGGTCGTGATGGCCAGTGTGTCCTTGCGGACAGTGCGGACGATCGACAGCCACGTGGCGACCGCCCGCGGCATCTCGGCGGGGTCGCCGGCGGCCTGCCGTTGCAGGGCCCGCGCCAGGTAGACGTGCGACATCGTCCCCAACCCGTCGAGGCCGCGCAGCGGCGAGTTGGGGGCGAGTTCCGCAGGATCCTCGAACACGCCGGTCGGCTTGAGGGCTGCCGCCTCGACCACCTCGACCCAGCCGGACGCGGTCATCTCGTCCAGCCACTGCTTGAGGTCCGGGCGGTCGTCCGGCCAGCCGCGGTCCAGCACGGTCGGCAGTTGTTCGAGGTAGGTCGGCTCGGGACCGCCGGTCACCGGCCGCACGGCCCCCGGCAGGGGGCGGTCCGGCCGTGCGGTGCGAATCGTGGAGCCGATCCCCGCAACCATGGACGTGGCGCGGCGCAGGTCGCGGCCGGCCTGGGTGTCGTCGTAAGTCGGTAGCGTCTTGGCGAACGCCAGGTCGGCCTCGACGTCGGCGACCTCGCGGACCTCCTGCACGCGATAGCCGATCCCGACCGCGGTCACGCCCAGCACCGCGACGGCCGCGACGGCGAGCCGCGTCAGCGGCCGGCGGGTGCCGATCCGCTCCGTGACCCACGGCCACGCCAACAACCGGGCTGTCAGCAACGCAACCAGCGGCGCGGCGCTGACGCTCCTGGTGGCCTTGATGCTGCTCGTCCCGCCGATTGTCGCCGCCACGGTCCGGGAGGACCACGGTCCACAGCGGCTGTTCCTGGCGCGGGCGCTGCGGTCCGGCGTTCTGGCCGAGCCGGGGTTCCCGGTCGCCACGTTCCTCCTGATCTGGCCAGCCTACGGGTTCGCGTTCGGCCACCTGGCCGCGTTGCTGTTCCGCAAGGGGGTGGTGGCCGGCGCGGTCGGGCTGATGCTCGGCGGCACGTTCGCCGCGCTGTGGCTGCCGTCACTGCTGGCCGGCGGAGTTCACGGCTGGCAGGTGTTCGCCGCGCCGCTGATCGCCTTGCTGACAGCCCGGCTGCTGACGTGGCCGTGGGTCACGGAGCGGCTCGGCACCC